>JAVHOU010000203.1:0-9833 GCA_036170275.1 Ignavibacteriaceae bacterium | reverse complement strand
AATTGAATTGTCCCTTACAGTATTCATCATCCACAAAGTCAACTTGTCGTGATGCGCCATTGCACTGATATTATACATACCGGAATAAATAAAAATAAGATATCCAATAATTAGTAGAACTATTACACTAATCGCACCAATTAAATATTTCATAGACTACCTCGATTATTTTATTAAGGAAGTTGTTCATCAGCACTTCTCGCAATTATTTGTTTCGGAAGTCAATTCTAACTGAATTGTCGGATGCTCAATTCCAAACTGATCATGTAATTTTTTATTTATAATTTCTAAAAGCTGTTTATCCGAAGGATACTTTTCTAAAACCAAATGAACCGACAATGCAGTATCGGTTGTGCTCATTCCCCAAATGTGTAAATCAAAAATATTTTAATAAAAGTTATATTAATCAATATTTGTCAATCAAATTTTATTTCATCACTCTCATTGCATTGAAAATTGCAATTATCGCTACGCCCATATCGCCAAAGACTGCTTCCCACATTGTAGCAACCCCAAATGCGCCAAGCAGTATGAAAAATAATTTCACTCCCATTGCAAACATTATATTCTGCCATACTATTTTTCTTGTCCGTTTTGCGACCTCTATTGCTTTTACTACTTGCATTGGCGTATCGGTCATAAGCACCACATCCGCTGTTTCAACCGCAGCATCTGAACCGAGAGCGCCCATTGCAATTCCAACATCAGCACGGGCTATTACCGGCGCATCATTTACTCCATCACCAACGAAAGCAACTTTTCCATCCCTGGCAGTACTTAATAACTTTTCGATATGCTCAACTTTATTTTCCGGCAAAAGTTCTGAATAGAACCTTTTTATTCCAAGCTTCTTTGCATAAACTTCTGCAGCACTTTTATTATCACCGGTAAGCATAACACTATTTATTTTTAATTTGTTAAGCTCGGTAATTGTTTCTGCAGCTTCGTCCTTTAATGAATCCGATATTACTATGTAACCGGCATATTTCTTATTAACAGCAACGTGAACTACAGTTCCCTCTACATCGCACTGGTTGTGCTGTATATTTTCATTATGAAGAAGTTTATCATTCCCAACTAAAATATCATTTACATTTATTTTTGCAAGGATGCCCTGACCAGAAATTTCTTTCATTTCACTTATTTCATTATGAAGAATTTTATTTGGATAAGCTTCAGTTATTGATTTAGCTATAGGGTGATTTGAGTTTACTTCTGCATAAGCGGCAAACTTTAGCACATCTTCTTTTGAATATCCATTTGCAGTAACTATTTCAGAAACTTTAAATTCGCCTTTAGTCAGCGTTCCGGTTTTATCAAAAACTACTGTTTTTATTTTTGTAAGTGCGTCTAAATAGTTGGAACCTTTTACCAAAATTCCTCTTCGGGAAGCCGCACCTATTCCGCCAAAGTAGCCGAGCGGTATGCTTATTACTAATGCACACGGACAAGAAATTACCAGAACTACCAGTGCTCTATAAATCCAGTCTGTAAAAGTTTGTCCCGCAAAAAACAAAGGCGGAATTAATGCTAGTAGAAGCGCGCCTAATACCACAACCGGAGTGTAGTAACGTGCAAAAGTTGTGATGAATTTTTCGGTTTCAGCTTTTTTACTGCTTGCATTTTCAACCAATTCCAGAATCTTTGAAATGGAAGATTCACCGAATTCTTTCTTCACTTCGATTGTTAGCATTCCGCTTTTGTTTATCATACCGGCTAAAACAATTTCTTTTTCTTTCACTTTTCTTGGAACCGATTCACCAGTTAAAGCAGAAGTATCTACAAAAGAATTCCCTTCTTTAATTATTCCATCCAAAGGAATTTTTTCTCCCGGCTTCACAACAATTATTTGTCCGGGATGAACTTCTATCGGCGAAACTCTTTTAATATCGCCATTAACTTTGAGGTTTGCATAATCCGGTCTTATTTCCAATAAAGATTTAACAGATTTTCGTGAGCGGTTTACGGCAATATCCTGAAACAATTCACCTACAACATAGAACAACATAACAGTTACTGCTTCGGGCATTGCATCTATGAGTATGGCACCGCTGGTCGCAATTGTCATAAGAAAATGTTCGTTGAAAACTTTACCCTTGACGATGCTTCTTAAGGCTCCTTTTAATACTAACCAGCCACTGATTAAATAAGCAGGAATAAAAACCAAATATTCGGCTAAATGGTATGACGTATTATGAAGTTTTTCTTCAAAAACTAATCCTGTGAGCAAAAGAAAAAGAGTTACTATTATCTTTATCAGTTCAATTTTATTTTCAACTAATTCATCTTTTAAAGCTGACTTTTTAATTGACGGAGTGAGTTCTTCTGTTGGCTCAACAACTACAACTTCCGGCTCAATCTCTTTTATTTTTTGTTTAACTTCTTCAATATCCTGTGCATCAATTTGCAAAGTTGAATTGGCAAAATTTACAGAAACAAATTTTACTTCCGGCATTTTCGAAAGACCGTCTTCTATCTTTGATGCACAAGAAGCGCAGTCAATATTTTTTAATTGATATTTTTTCATTGTTTTTACTTTTTCAATTTTTGTTGAAGATTTTGCTTTTTTGCAAAGCAAGTATTTGGAAATTCCACAACACTATCGTCAACACAATTACAAGCAGTTGCGCAATTGATGTTTCGATTGTTGGATATAAGCCGAATAAAGGGAAGCTTGATTTTACCGGAAGTTGAGTTATGCTCATATACCCGCTTTCCTGGAATGCGCGTATTCCTTTCCCGGCTAATACAACTGAAAGCAATACAATAGTAACCGCAGAGTATTTAAATAATTTCATAACCGGTAATTTTACGGCAAACTTTAAAGCAGCCCACGCTAATAACAAAACCAAAACTAAAGAAGATATTGCACCAATATAAATACCGCTTTTACTGGCTTCACCAATCTGCAGTTCAATTGCAGAGAGAAAAATAACCGATTCAAATGCTTCCCTAAAAACAACTACAAAAGAAATTACAGCCAGTCCAAACATATTTTTGCTGTTTACTAACTTTGTAATTTTATGCTCGACAAATTCTTTCCACTTTTTCGCTTCGGTCTTACTGTGCAACCAGAAGCCGACATATAGCAATAAAATTACAGCAAACAATGAACCGATGCCTTCCATTAGTTCTCTGCTTTGGGCATTGAATGAGATAATCACATTTATAAAGAATAAACTCATTGTACCTATAAGCAAAGCTAATATCCATCCGCCGTGTACCCATTTTATCGCTTTGGCTTCATTAATTGATTTTAAAACCCCAAGGATTGTAATTATAATTAAAAATGCTTCGATACCTTCTCTAAGGATAATTGAAGCAGCAAGTATAAACGCAAATCCAAATGTGTACTTTTTATTTTCTAGTGTTGAACTTGCATTAGAAATTAATTGTTTTGCTTTTTCAACATCCTTTTTAATTATATCAAATTGTTCCCGGTTCTTAATATCGGTTCTAAGTTTGTACATAACCGTTTCCAGCTCGTCTTTAAGTCCAGAATTAATTGACTGTAGCTGCTGCTCAAAAGGTTCAACTCCTTCTAGATATGCATATAAAGCATTATCGCTGGCTTTGTCGTATTCATTTTTTTGATAAAAATTTAGGACATCACTTAAATATGGTAAAGTAATATTTATAGAAAGATTTTTATTCGAATTGTTCTTATGTAAGCGCAAAGCTGCAAGATAAAGAGCATTTGATTCGTTATTTTCCCCCAACTTTTTCAACAATATTTTATCTGATAAGGTTGATACTTCTTCTAAAGAAGTTTTAGAGAAAGCTTTATTGTATAATTCTTTCAGTGAGTCTTCGCTTATTTTATACCTGTTCTTATACCTTAAATTGCTAACATAAAAGGCAACTGCCCAAACTTCTTTATCGGTAAGTTGATTAATAGGCACCATAGCAGTTCCGCTTATGCCAAGTCTTATAGTATTATATATCTGGAATGGAGAAAGATTATTCATCAAAGTATCGTTTAAGAAATTTGCCGGCTTAGGATTCAAAAGCTTTCCTGCTATTCCTTCGCCATTCCCCTTTTCACCGTGGCAAGAAACACAGTTAGCCTGGAATATATTTTTTCCGTTTAGAATATCGGGCCAATTAGCTGGCGAAACTTCTATCAGATTTAATTTTAAAAACGCCGTTTTAATTTTAGTTGCACTATTAAATAGCTCTTCTTCTCTCCTTTTACCTTCAATAAAGGATTTCAATTTTTCCAGTTCACCGGTTATTGCAATTTTTTCTTCAGAATTATTTTTTATATCAATCTTATTAAATAAATCCATTGCCTTAATAATAAATTCATTCATTTCAGCATATTCATTGGCATTAATAACCTTTCCATCTTTTACTGCATTATTATAATCGCTGCCGATGTAATCAATTAAGCTTATAAAAGTTCTTATATCTTTCGTGGAATTGTCATCTCCGGCAATAAGTTCACTTATCGCTATAATACTTAATATAATAAATAGAATCGCAAAATTACTTTTCATAATTACCTACTTAGTGTTTTTAATTATTATTTTATTTGGTTCATCTACGTTGTTAAACTTACCTGATATTAACAACCATACAACACCAACCGTTACAAAAACATCTGCCAAATTAAATATAGGCCAGCGATTCAAGTTGTAGCCAAGAATTTGCAAGTCAAAGAAATCTACATCTATAAAGTCAACAACATTTCCTTGAAGCAAAGGGGCATAGCCGAAAAGAACGCCGAAGAAAAACCGGTTTATCAAATTTCCAATTGCACCAGCAAGAATTAGAGCCATTGGCATTCTTAACCAAAAAGACTCTTTTCGTATTTTATACAAATAGAACAACAAACCGAGTGATGTAATAATTGTGAATAACGCCAAATAATCTTTATTGCTAACGTGAATTCCGAATGCCATCCCGGGATTTTCAACAAACGTTAATTTAAAAAAATCACCAAGTATAGGAATGCTTGAACCATAAGCCATTCCGTTCAAATGTATTTCAACAAGCGGCAATTGAATTCCTTTAACAAAAAGTTTTGTTATAACATCAACTAAAACTGCGGCAAAGGTAATATAGAGTACTTTCATTTTGTCAAAATTATGATAACAACTATAATTACTATAATAGCAAATCCAATTGCTAAGCCAATTAGTTTACCTTTCATTTCATTTATCCTTTAAATACTGTCTATTACTTTTTTCAATTTACCTTGAATTGTTTCAGCAACTTCGCCAAGCTTATCATTCTTAACTGCTTGCATTGAAGCAATTGGATCTATGGCTGCAACAACTGTATCGCTTTTATCGTTCACATAAACAATAACATTGCAAGGCAGCATCAATCCGATTTGTTCTTCTGATTGCAATGCTTTGTAAGCAAACGGCGGATTGCAAGCCCCAAGTATTTTATACGGCTTGAAATCAACATCGAGCTTTTTCTTTAATGTTTCTTTAACGTCAATTTCAGTCAGAATGCCGAAACCTTCCTTCTTTAATTCTTCAGTTACTTTTTCAATTGCTTTATCGTAACCGAGGTCAACTACTTTCGAGAATCCATAATCTGTTTTTGTCATTTTATTTTTCCTTTTTGTTTTGTATTAAAGTTAAATTCAGTATTTGTGTGTTAATAAGACAATTAAGAAAATTATTAAATTGATTGCCACCGCAATGGCTATTCCGATAAGTCTCTCTTTTAAGGTATAATTTACCATATTCAAATTTCCTTATTCCAATTCAAAACCGGCTTCTTTAATTTTGTTTTCCAAATTCTTATAAGTAATTATTTGCGGGTCATATTCAATATACACCTGCTCTGATTCTGTATGTAGCTCATAATTGTAAACCCCCTCTATTTTTCTTAACACATTGCTCAATTTTTTTTCTTGCTCTTTCTTCAACTCGGTGAAACATATTACTGTCTTTGTTTCATCAGTTCTTATATCTCTAACTATCTTTCCGTTATCTTTGTTGTTTATAAGCTCAGCTTCTAAATAAAGACCAAAAGGCAAGTCTGGTAGCTTTTTATCTTTATTTTGATATTTGACAGTCATACTCGTGTCAATCTTAACCGGCATACAAGCTTTAGTTCCTAACACACAAATAACAATTTTTTCCTTATCCATTTTTTCATTTCCAATTGTTCCAATAATTTTATTTGTTTCTTGAGCAAAGTTATTAGCGCTTACTAAATAGACATTAAACATCAACAATATTATTTTACTAAATATTTTTTTCATTAATTCGTCCTTAAATTTCTTATTTAGAATCTCCCCGCCTAAATGGCGGGAAGATTATTAATCATTATTTTATTTAATTACCAGCAGCATCTGCCGTTATTATACATCCTATGGTGGTCACTCATATCATAATCCATATATCCGTGATTTCTCGTTCCATAATCCATATCTGCATAGTCCCAGCCGCATCTATCATAAAATCCGTCCCACCAGCCAATCCGTGAATCGTTAAAATATGCTCTCTGACCTTTGTTGAGAACTTTTCTAATCTTGTTTCCAGCTTCCATTTTTAAGCTGTATATATTGTCTTCAATCCCTCTTATTTGGCTTTGATATTCTCTGATTCGTGTGGAACTAATATCATCCTGTTGCTGATAATCAAAAAAATCTCCACGCACGGTATTTATTTGCTCAATTTCCGGTTTTATTAACTCATCGTAGTCTGCTTTTATTTTGTTTACCTGGCTCACTTGATCATCGTTAAGCCAGTACTTCTCCGGGACATTGTAATTCCACCAAGAGGAATCATAAATACGATTTGTAGTATTATTTTTATTGTGCTGGTTCTGTGCAAATAAAGTTAAAGATACAAGCAGAACTACAATTCCTATTGCAATTCCGGCAAACCATTTTTTATTTGAAATTAACATTTTATTACTCCTTGTAATGTTTAATAAATTATAAATATTATTAACATATCCTTTAAATGTTTAAAGGATAATTTGAAAAGAGAGAATGCCTGTGCATCCTCTAAAAAGGGTAGTATTAAATTAGAAAAGTGTTATTGAATAGATAGATTTTAGTAGATTTTGGTGGTAAATGAAAATGCTCAGTCCTTAACTGGTTATATAAAATATGGTGTTTTCTTGGTTCATCTATATTGGCGTAACAAAATGATTTTTCAACTTTCAGTTTAAATAAATCACTTAGTGCGGCTTTACTGGTTTCTGCTTTCGTTACATTTACTATCTGGCAATAATCTTGTGCAGTGGGAAGTTCTTTTTCAATGGTAAATTGACCAAGCTCAGAGTATAAGAACCAAAATAATAATGGCGTTAATACCAAAATAGCAACCAACAACGCACGATATTTTATCAAATGTTTAATCATTTCTATATAATCAGATGCACAAACTTAATGAAAGATTCATAACTATTCCACCTACTATTCAAAGGTCGCATTGCTAAAATCGTTTATATGTTAGTTAGCCAAAATCAAAATGTAATTATTTTATCAACGTTAAAAGTTAATTCAGTAAGTTCATTCATATCACTTCGTTCTATGCCTTCAATTAACTGAATGTTATTAAAACCTCTTGCATCCAAACAGGTTCCGCAGCATTTCACTTGTCCGTTTTTATTTATAACAGATTTTAACATGCTTTCAATGTTATAATATCCGGCTGGAGTTTTTTGGTCTGGAACAGCACATCCAACAGCATCGGCAAGTAAAAAGATACGGACTTCAATATCTGTGTGTTCTTTTTGCAGAGTCATTGCCATTCGAAGAGCATTATATGCTTTTTCTGTCCCATAAGGTGCATCGTTAATGATAATTAAAATGTTCATTAGTGTTAATCCTGATTATAATTTAACAATCGCCAATTAATCTTATAACTAAACTCATTGTCTAAATAAAGATCATTAATATAAATTTATGAAACCATTAACAACTTAGCATTTATCGCAACGATAATCGTGCTTAAAGACATAAGCATAGCACCAAGTGTAAAAATAACCCGGTCAGCTATCGAAGGTCTTATATAAGTTTTTATTTCATTTATATCAATACCTTGTTCTTTAGATATGCCAGATTTTAAAAATCTGCCATATCCATATTATTCTATTTAGTTTATTAGATACCTATAAACTCAGTTCCATCCTCATTAAGATTCTTCATATATTTTTCAGGATCTTTCTGAAACTTTGAATCGCAACCAGAACAGCAGAAGCCAATTACTTTGCCATTGTATTCAACAGTTGGTGCATCAGCATCCACTTCTTCACCTTTTACCGGGCAGACTTTATTCCATGGTATTGCACTTGAAGTCTCTTTGCTTTCTTCCATTTTCATTTCACTGTGTGATTCATGTTTAGCACAGCAGCTTTTGGAATCTTTTGAGCATCCCTTTTTTTCTGTATTCGTTGTATCAGACTTATCTTGTGCAAGTGCATATACACCGAATAAAGAAACGAGTGCGAAAGTTATTACGAGTTGTTTGAACATTGTTTTACTCCTTTTAGTTTGTTGTAAGTATTTATCAAGAAACTGATCTCATTTAAATTACAAAAAGTCAATAGTAAAACTTGAAGAACAAGTGCTGTTTTAATTCCGTTTAGAATGTAATACCAAAAGTTTCCAGCATCTGTGTATCATATTCCCGAACATCGCTGATAGGAAGTTGTACTCTAATGCTTTTCTATGATTTTTATTCATTTTACTTCCAATGCATACAGCAGTGTTTTTTTTCGGTGTTCTTTACACTATGGCAGCTAAATTGACCTTTATAGACTGTCAATCACTCTATGCAACCGTTGCCGGATTTCGTTTGCAATTTCTCCTAACTTGGGATTATCAATTGCCTGCATCGACGCAACAGGATCGACCGCCGCGATTTCCACTCCATTTTCTTTTTCCTGGACGATAACATTGCAGGGCAGCATGATACCAACCTTGTCTTCCGCTTGAAGTGCTTTATAGGCGAAGGGAGGATTACAGGCACCAAGGATTCTGTAAGGACGAAAATCCACATTCAATTTCTTCTTTAATGTTTCCTTTACATCAATTTCAGTTAAGATTCCGAAACCCTCACTCTTTAAAGCATCAATTACTTTTTCAATTGCTTCTTCGAATCCCAACGTTATTTTTTTTGAAAAATAATAAGACATAGTTATCCTCCTTTAATATTTATGTAAAATGTTTGCAAAAATTACGTTAAATCTTTTTTCATTCTTTCAAATTCTTCTTTAGTTATTTCACCTTTGGCATATCTTTTCTTTAGAATATCTAAGGCAGATTCCTGTTGAGGAGATTGGGTATCCCGTTTGTTTTTGTTTAGTTGACTAACGATCACCCAAATGATCAATACCAAGATCACCAGCCAGAAAATCCAGCCATACCACATTCCACCCATAAAACCATCATGAAACATTTTGTCCTCCTTTATTTCCTTGAATAATTATTTGCAGCAATCTTTTCCTTCGCGCGCTTTTTTTAAATTTTCTATAAGCGAAAAAACTATTAGCACTATATAAGCTATACCGATAATTATTTCCATATTTAATTTTCCTGTTTCAAAGAAAATTATTTTTTTTCAATTGATTAATCGGTCGACTAGAATACCACTTATCAAAATTCTTTCTCCGATATATCTTATTGTTTGAGGATTTGATAATCCTCATTAGCAAACTAATTTTAATTTAATGAGTGTGTTCATCCGCTTCGTCACTTTCATCTTTTGTTTCTTCATTAAGAAGCTGGTACTGCTCCTTTGTCAAATCCGGAAGTGTTTTTGTAAATGCAACAATTGCCCAGATCATATCGTCAGTATGTGTTGGTCCAAATGCAGGCATGCCTGTCATCTTTAAACCGTTTTTAGTTATCCAGA
>JAVHOU010000202.1:0-33839 GCA_036170275.1 Ignavibacteriaceae bacterium | reverse complement strand
CGATTTACCTGATCATTTATTTTAGGATCATATTTTTCAAAACCATTTGGCAGTTCAAAAGATGGAAGATCAAGTAACTTGATATTACCGGTACCAGAAATTTTTAATTTTAATGAAATCGGTTCATTCGTCTTTGTTGTTGATTTATCAAGTGAAGCAGAAAAATCATATCTACCAACTGCACCTTTAAAAGATGCGGGTTTATTATTTTCCGGAAGCGGTACAACATCAACTTTAAGCGTATTTGATTTTGCTTGATACTCAACAATTTGCGCGCGTCCAAATGGATCGCCAAAAAAATCATCCCAAACGCTATTAGGATTCTTTTTCTTTTCAACCTGGATAGGAACTGTTAACTCAAGTGGAGTTACTTCGAGCTTACCTGATTGGCTGGGAAATAAAGCAGCCTTCTTTAAAATTCCGACTCTGTATTGTTTTCCATCAACAACTTCTGTTGAAAAGGTAATGTTTCTTGCAGTTTCAATTTCTTCAGCCCAAAAACCCTGATACTGCGGAAGCTTATCAACAGACATTTGTGCCGCAATATTTAATCTTGTGTAAAGCTTATAAGTTACAGTAACCTGCTCACCCTGGTAAACTTTATTCTTATCGATGGAAGCACGAATAAATAAATTTTTTGCAATCTCTTCGTTTGATACCGTGCTGCCTTTATCATCTTTAGATTTTGGTGATCCTTTAACAACAGTAATTTTGATTGGATCTGAAGAATAAGTTTTTCCCTCATACTGAATGGAGGCACTTCCGATTTTAAACACTCCGGTTGTATTTGGCATCAGGATATAGGAAAGAGTTATTGATGAAGATGAAACCCCGTTGATGATCTGCATGCTGGTAGATTGATTTGGACCTGAGAGAACTCTGAAATCTTTAAATGAAGGAGCTGAAAAGTTTTTTAATGCATTAATATTTTTCCCTTCAAAAGTAAAAGAAACTTGAAAGCGATCATTTTCACTAACTTTGTTATTATCAACAGTAGCGATAAATGATTGTGCTCTGATTAAAGAGCTAATTAATCCTATTATTATTAAAAAAGAAATTCTAAACATCACCAATCTTTATCTGTTTGTTTAACGGGACCTGTTTTCTTTCTTAATTTTTTCTGAAGATCTTTTTCATTGTTCTTTAACGCATCTAGAATTCTTTGTGCTTCTTCTTTAGATATTTTTTGTTCCTTTGGCTGCTGCTGTTGTTTTGTATTATCCTGCTTCGATTCCTGATCTTGCGGTTGAGGATTCTGCTTCTGATCCTGCTTATTCTGATCCTTGTTTTGCTGATTTTGATTCTGTTGATCCTGTTTGTTTCGATCTTTTTTATTTTGATCATTTTTGTTCTGTTGATTTTTATTCTTATCATTATTTTTCAACAGTTCCAGCGCATAAGATAAATTGTATTTAGTATCATCATCATTCGGATTATACTTCAAAGCATTTTTATATGCTTCCACACTTTGTTCAACCTTATTCGATTTAAGAAGTGAGTTGCCTATGTTATGAAAAACCTTTGCCCGGCTTATATTATCTTTTGCGTTTTCAAGAGAGCTGGTAAAAGTTTTTATTGCATCATCATATTTTCCCTGCTTGTAATAAGATGTACCAAGATTAAAATTTGCTTCAAAGTTTTTTGGTGAACTTTCAACTACTTTTCTAAAATCAACCTCAGCATCTGTATATTTTTTTTCTTCATACTTATCAACACCCTTATTTAAAATGCTTCGGTTGGATTGGCAAAATGCACTAACACTTAATATCAAGAATAAGAGGGTAAAAATATTTTTATTAAATATCCTTTTCATTTTTCTTCCGATTCAATTCCTAATTTTCTATTCAACCTTGTAAAGAAAGGCGATCGTTTATCTGTTATAAATATTTCAACTAAAAGCAAAAGAATCGCCGGTAATAAAAAGTAATAAAAACGATCTTCGTAATCAGTAACCTTTTTTACACCAAATTCCGCTTGTTTAAGTTTTGAAAGATCAGAATAAATTTTATCAAGATAATCTTCATAATTATTACCGCGATAATATTTGCCATTTCCTTTATCAGCAATATCTTTTAATATACTTTCATTAAGTTTGGTAAGGATTGTTTGTCCTGCATTATCTTGCTTGAAGCCAACTTCACTTCCACGATTATCGTAGATAGGAATCGGAACACCATCCGGTGAGCCCAATCCAATTGTATAAATTTTAATCTCTTTATCAGTTGCATTTTCAACTGCTTTATCAATATCGCCTTCGTGATCTTCTCCATCAGTAATGATAATTATAGCTTTATCAGTTGCGGCTGAATCAAATGATTGAACTGCCATATTAATTGCAGATGCAATGGCTGTTCCCGGTTGTGGTACAGAATTAAAATCCACAGCAGCAAGAAAAAGGTTAGCCGCTGAATAATCAGTAGTTAATGGAAATTGAATATAGGCTTCACCGGAAAAAACAATTAATCCAATTCTATCGCCACGCAATTTTTGAATAAGATTAGAAATCTGATACTTAGCTTTTTCTAATCTATTTGGTTTGATATCTTCCGCCTGCATACTTCTTGAAACATCAAGTAAGATGTAAACATCAATTCCTGTTTGCTTAACTTCCTGCATTTTAGTTCCAACTTGCGGATTTGCAAATGCCATAATGATTAATGCAAAAGAAGTTAAAATTATTCCAAATTTTATTTTTGATTTAACACCGCTGTATGAATATAAAACCACTTTATGTAATTCTTTATCCGCAAACTTTTCAAGCAATTTTTTTCTGTTACGATTGAAAAGCATAAAAAGGACAATAAGGATTGGAATCAACCATAACGCCATTAAGTATTCCGGATTTGCAAATCTGAACATTACGGCAGCTTCCTTAAAATTGTTTTCGATGCAATCAGCTCTACAAACAACAGCACAAAACCAATACCCAGCCATCCGGCAAAAAGTTCTTTTGCATTTTTATATGATGTAATTTCGATTTTAGTTTTTTCCATCTTATCAATTTTATTATAAATCTCTTCTAATGCTTTGTTATTAGTTGCGCGGAAATATTGCCCGCCAGTCGTCTCAGCAATTTTTTTTAATATTGCTTCATCAATCTCAACCGGAATCATTTGATATCTGGTCCCAAAAGGAGTAGGAACAGGATAAGGTGCTTCGCCTCTGGTTCCAACACCAATAGTATAAATTCTTATTCCAAATTTTGCAGCAATTTCAGCAGCAGAAATCGGATCAACTTCCCCGGCATTGTTTACACCATCTGTAAGTAATATTATCACTCGGCTTTCTGCATCACTATCTTTCAATCTATTAACACCATTAGCGATCCCATTTCCTATAGCGGTACCATCTTCAATCATGCCTGTTTTGATATCACCTAAAAGATTTCTTAAAACGGAATAATCAATTGTAAGCGGACATTGAGTAAAAGCTTCGCGTGAAAAGATTACAAGACCAATTCTATCAGTTGTTCTGCCTTGTACAAAATTATCAATAACTTCTTTAGCTGCCTCTAAACGATTTGGTTTGAAATCCTCTGCAAGCATACTTCCGGAAATATCCAAAACCATTGCAATATCTATTCCTTCGGCATTAATGCTTTGCCCAGCAGCAAAATTTTGTGGGCGAGCAAGTGCAATTATCAGAAAAATTAATGCTAACATTCTTAAAACAAATGGAAGATATCTTAATTTTTCCCGCAAGGTTACAGGAGTTTTATCAAATAATTTTATCGATGAAAAAGAAATTGCTGCTTGTTTCTTTTTACCATAACGTAAATACCAAATTACAAGTATTGGAATTAATAAAAGAAAGTAAAGCACCCAGGAATATGCAAATGAAATATTATTAAACATTTGCAACCTCATCAACTTTCAATTCATTCTGCACAAGAATTGTTTTATTAACAATTTCTTTTGCCTGAATCATCATTTCACGATTGACTATTTCAAGTGGAGTGTATTTAGCAAACTTTACAAGATCTGCATTATTTAAAAACTGTGATGTAATATCTAATACTTTTTTACCCTGCGGATGTCTTCCGAGAAGATTTAAAGAATCTGTTGTAGTGCGCTCTAATGCTGGTAAACTAAACTGCTTCTCAAAATATTCTCGAATGATTTCGGTGATTCTTGAATGATAATCCTTGACAAATCCTTTTTGCCATAATTCTTCTTTTTCAAGCTGATCAAGTTTACGCAAAGCCAGTTGATGTGATAAAAGTTTCTCTTCCATCTTTTTGATTACTGGCTCTGGTATATTCTTAAAATACTTTCTATAAATAAAGTAACCGATTATTAAAATTAATAAAGCTATTCCGATCCAAATGAAATAAAGATAATTGAATAATCGAATAGGTGGTTTGATATCTTTTATCTCTTCCTGCATAGAAACATTTATTCTATGAATATTAATCTTAACTGGATTTGATAATGCAACCTTTAATGTCGAATCAGTTTTTGTTCTGTACTCTATCTTTATTGGCGGAATTGTAACTTCAGCAGAATCAAATCTTGACAGCACACACAAATATTTTATCGTCTTCCCGGTTTTATTTTCTTCTGCCAATGGATCAGAAATACTGATTACATCGATATTTTTTAGTGAGTCCCGGAAAAAAGGATTAATGATGTAAACATCTTTATTCATTTTGATGGAAAGTGAATAATGAATCTGATCACCGATTTTATAATCTGAAGTATCGGTTGATGCAGTTACATTTATCTCCTGGGCAAAAAGAGAAAATGAGAAAAGAAAAACTATAATAAATAAGAAATTCTTTACCATCTTTTCTCACGTCGTCTGAAAAATTGCACAAGAGGTTGTATATAATTTGAACCGGTTGTTACTTCGATACTGTCTAATCTGCTTTTAATGAACAATGATTTACGAAGTTTTTCCTTTTCAATTCTGTTAAATATCATTTTAGAACGAACCCTTTTACTACTTGTATCTACCCAGCGTTCTGCACCGGTTTCAGCATCTGTAAGCTTAATTAAACCAATGTTGGGAATTTCTTTTTCACGTAAGTCATCTAAAACAATTCCAATAAGATCATGCTTTCTTCCAACTATGCCTAAAATTTTTTCATAACCTTCATCCATATAATCAGAAATTAAAAATACAATTGATTTTTTCTTGATTGAATTGTTCATATACTCAAGTGCGCCTTTAAGATTTGTTGATTTACCTTCGGGCTCAAATGAAAGTACTTCACGTATTATTCTTAAAACGTGTTTCCTTCCTTTTCTTGGTGGAACAAATTTTTCAATCTTATTAGTGAATAAAATCAATCCAACTTTATCATTATTCTTTAAGGCGGAAAAAGCGAGAATGGCACTCAACTCAGCAGCAATTCTTTGTTTAGTTTTAGATACTGAGCCAAACATTAATGAACCGCTTAGATCAACAATGAGCATAACGGTTAACTCGCGTTCCTCCTCAAAAACTTTTATATATGGATGCCCGAGGCGAGCTGTTACGTTCCAATCAATGTTTCTTATATCATCACCAAATTGATATTCGCGTACCTCAGAAAATTCCATTCCACGACCTTTGAAAACAGAATGGTATTCTCCCGAAAAGACCTGATTTACAAGCCCTTTGGTTCGAATTTCAATTTGTCTAACTTGTTTTAAAAGTTCTTTAGTAAGCATTTTTATGGTAATAAAAAATTATTTGTTTCATATAATTCATATGAAAAGTTCATCGTCACACTGAGCGAAGTCGAAGTGTGATATTTTTAGTAAGATTCCGTCTTCGACAAGCTCAGACTGACACTTCAGATACTTTAAATATCAGAGAATATTTTACGGAACAACTACTTTGTTCAATATTTCCTGAATTACATTTTCACTAGTAATTTCTTCTGCTTCAGCTTCATAAGTTACCGCAATACGATGACGTAAAACATCAAGACAAATTGCGCGCACATCTTCAGGAATAACATATCCTCTTCGTTTTATAAATGCCATAGCTTTTGCACCAATAGCAAGATTGATTGATGCTCTTGGAGATGCACCATAGCTTATTAGATCAGCAAGTTTGGTTAACCCAAATTCTTTTGGATTACGAGTTGCAAAAACAATATCAAGAATGTACTTCTCAATTTTCTCATCAATATAAACCTCACTTAAAAGATGTCTTGCTTTAAGTATTTCCTCCGGTGAGATTACAGGATTAATCTTCGTTTCTATTAGACTAATATTTTGTCGCATGATAGATAACTCTTCAGCTCTTTCAGGATATGTAATTTTTATTTTGAGCATAAATCTATCAACCTGGGCTTCAGGTAATGGATAAGTTCCTTCCTGCTCAATTGGATTTTGTGTGGCAAGAACTAAAAATGGTTCATCAAGTTTAAAAGTTGTTTCACCAATTGTAATCTGTCTTTCCTGCATTGCTTCAAGTAAAGCACTTTGCACTTTGGCAGGTGCACGGTTTATTTCATCAGCAAGAATAAAGTTTGCAAAAATTGGTCCCTTACGGATTAGAAAATTTCCATCTTTCTGATTATAAATTTGTGTTCCGATAAGATCCGCAGGAAGTAAGTCTGGCGTAAATTGAATCCTCTGAAACTTCGCTTTCATAGCAGCGGCTAGAGTTTTGATAGCCAGAGTTTTAGCAAGTCCGGGCACCCCTTCAAGTAAAACATGTCCATTGCCCAGCAAGCCGATTATCAATCTTTCGACCATAGCTTTCTGTCCAACTATTACTTTACCGATTTCGTTCATCAGTAAATCAATAAAAGCACTTTCATTTTTAATTTTTTCGTTTAATGCTACAATATCCAAAGTAAGACCTCTTAATTTTTATTGATTTAAAAATCTTTAAATTTAATTTTGATTAGACGCCGCCAAACTTATAAAGGTTGCGTTTTTTATACAAGAAAGTTTTTTCTTTTGTAAAGATAAAAAATCACGATCTCCAAAACGAAGTAATTTAATGTAATTATACATTCCTTGATTTTTATTAAATTTAATTAGGATTAAAAAAAGTATATGCAGTTGTTATTCCCATTTGAACACTATTATAAATGATTTTATATATAAATATGACAGAAAAAATTTTTTACCTTCTGCTAATTATTTGTGTGAACGCCGTAATTGCTCAATCATCTAATACTACTATTGCCAATAACACAATTACTGATATCTCAAATCCACAAAAAGCAGATTCGTCACTTCAAAAGTTTTGGGAGATAAATCAGAATAACAATTCATCAACTGAAATTATTTTAGCCAATGATAGATTTTTTTCTTGCTTTGATGATGGTCTGGTTTATTGTTATGACTTGAAAGGTAAAGAAAAATGGACTAACGATTTGATGGGTTCGATCAAGAATAACGCGGTTCAATATAAAGACATATTTTTATCTGCAACTGTTGAGGGTGATCTTTATTCGGTAAACTCTAATAATGGTGAGATTATTCAGGTTTTAGGAATTGGCGAAAACATAACAACGGATCTTTCCTTAATTGATCTAACAAATTCCGGTTATCAAAGCAAAGGTGTTGTATTTGGTACATCCGAAGGAAATATTTTTTGTTACGATATCTATACTTTCGAGTTAATTTGGAAATTAAATATTTCAAAACATAACTTGATGGATAAGCCGGAAGTTTCCGGAGATAAAATTATTATCACGGATTCTTTTGCTTCACTCTATTGCATTAATGCAAAAACCGGATCACTAATTTGGAAATATGGATTTAAAAACAATGAAAATTTCGATTTCAAAAATCTTCCACTTTGTGATGGCAAAACTGTTTTTACTTTTTCACCAAATCACGAATTAATTGCGATCGATCTTTTGCTAGGGAAAAAAATTTGGACAACTCCGGAATTAAAATCTGTTAATAACATTAGTTTTTATGATGATAAACAAAATTTATTTTTGTTTGACAAACAAGGAACGATTATAATTCTTTCAGCAAAGGATGGAAAAGAACTCCAAAAAATTGAGCTAAAAAAATTAGATGTCTCTTCCTTTGAGTATGAAGAATTAGATAATTTTAAACTTATTGGATTTTCGGATGGCTCTATTTTTAGAATTACAAACAATAAGGTTATTATGGAGTTGATTGGTGCAGATAATATTCCGATTACCTCGCTTAAAATTATTTCTGACAAAAATTTTATCGTCAGTAAATCCAACGGAACAATTACTTCTTATATAAACAATTAAGATACTATGCCGCTAAAGTACAAAGGTATCATTTTTGATATCGACGGAACACTTACTTTTACAAATCGCTTGATATTTGATTCATTCAATCATATAACAAATAAATATCTTAATAAAATTTTTTCCGATGAAGAAATAATAAAATTATTTGGCCCGACTGAAGAGGTGATCTTAAAACAATTATGTAAAGAAAATTATGAGGCAGCAAGAAAAGATTATTATAAATATTATCAGGAAAATCATTTTATCGCTCAATTGTACGACGGTATTCGTGAACTGATTATTGATTTGAAAAAAGATAATGTACTTCTTTCAATCTTTACTGGTAAAGGAAGAACATCATCACTAATTACTTTAGATGAACTTGGAATTACAGATTTTTTTGATTTGATTGTTACTGGTGATGATGTTGAAAATCATAAGCCTTCACCGGAAGGAATTAATAAATTTTTAGAAAAGTTTAATCTTAATCCAGCAGAAGTTTTAATGATTGGAGATTCACCATCCGATATTATCGCATCTAAAGAAGCCAGCGTTGAAATTGCATCAGTAGTTTGGGATAGTTATTCAGAAGATGAAGTAAGAAAACTGAACAGTAAAAATATTTTCCACACTGTTGATGAGTTAAGAAATTATATTTTTAAATAGGAAGCTGTCCCAAAATCCTCAGCTTGTCAGTCTGAGCCTGTCGAAGACTGACATTAAACAATAAATTCACACTTCGACAAGCTCAGTGTGACAGTAATATAGGCTTCTGAAATGCTTCACTAATTTTTTTGAAACCTTTTCAATTAAAATTTAAACGGATAAATAAAAGAAACCCGTGGTTCAATTCTTTTCTGAGGTTCATATCCAACGATATTATCATCGTTATCGCGCACCGGTGCAAATGTCCAGTTATAAACTATTGAAACTAAAATATATTCAACCGGTTTATATCCAACCTCAGTAAATAGATAAGATCTATCATCAAGTTTAAATAAATCTTTTTCATCCTGAATATTTATTTTATCATAACCGGCTCTTAATACAAATGAGGCACCTTCCGGTTCAATAGCAGTTCTTAAATTTAATATTCCGCTTTTAGGATTTTTATCAAGTCTTTGATAACCGCCGTAAACATCAAACAAATTTAAAACTCTAATTAAAAGATCTCCATAAAACCCGTTAGCGTTTTCCGTAATGTTAGCAAGTTCAAGAGACTTTCCTGCAAAAGTTTTATTTACTGAATCTGATTTAAATCTTTCTATCTCATAGAATGAATTGAAATAGAATGGCAAGTATTTACCGTTGTTAAATCTTCTTTCTAATTTTGCAGAAACAGATAATAATCCCATCCCTTCAAAATCCAATTTAACACCAGTTGCAATGCCACTGCCAAAATCAATAATCTTATTATAATCTAAATAAGGCGTTATGGTAATAACAGAAGATTTAATTAAAGGCAGTCCAATATCAAAACCAAGAATTGTTAATGCACCTCCATCTTTGGCAACTTTAAAATTACCTGATTGATCGAAGTATCCGGAATCAACGCGAGCAAATTTATTGAAGTCTGTTGTATAACTTGCACCAACTTCTAAATTACCGAGAATAGGAATATCACCCGCAGGTGAAAATTGCAATGGTCTAACATAGCCTCTTAATCCAAATAAACCGGATTGTGCAAAAGAGCTGTAGATGGACTCAATACCAAATTTTCCAAAATCAATATCCGCTATTAAACCAATTCTTCTTGCATCGTAAGTTGGACTATTATTGTATTGATGAATAATTGTTCCGTGACCTAAAGTATAATAATCCAACGCTCCAAGTTTTATAAATACCGGATCATTTTTAATCCCATATCTAACGTACCGTATAAGGCTGAGATAATCGGATGCTTCATTAAAATTTTCTGTTCTTAATTTACCTTCAGAATTAAAATCAAGGTTTAGATCTAACCCAACACCAAAATTTGCAAACGAAATCTCAGGTCTAAAACTAACACGGTAATAAGGTTTACCATCAATCCAATTTAAACCTAATCCGCCGGCAATATAACCTTCGTCGGGTCGCGGGTAATCGTAAAATTGTGCAAAAAGTGGAAACGTAAAAATGATAATTAGGGCTAATAATTTTTTCATTCAAATCTCTCCAATTAAAAATCTATTTAACAAAAGTCATTTGTTTTGTAACAACAATTTTTAGCGATTCAAATCTAACAAAGTATATGCCTGTGGAATAATTAGTAAAATCAAGGAATAATTGATAACTGCCAGGTAAAAATTCCTGTGCAGCTATCTCTTTTACAAGTTTACCGTTTATATCGTATAAATTAATTTTTAGTGATTGTTGAATAGGGATCTGAAAATTTATTTTTGTTGATGGATTAAATGGATTTGGGAAGTTATTAGAAATTAAAAATTCCTGTGGAGCATCTGGATTTTCAAGCGTTATGGATGACAAAAAATTTACAGTATCTGTTTTTGAATATTCGAAAGATCCAATTACATCAACCTGTTTTAATCTATAATAAACAATTCCAGTTCTCAGAACTGTTGTGTCGATATATTCATAATTAATCGGGATGTTACTTGTACCATTGCCCAATACAAAATCTATTGTTTCCCAATTTGTAGTTGCGATGTAGGCGCGTTCGATTTCGAACCCGAAATTATTTACTTCAGTAGCTGTTCCCCATTTTAATAAAACACCTTCTGGTTGAACTGACGCATCGAAGTAAATTAATTCAACGGGTAAAGTAAGTGAATCATTTTTGGTTGTTGAGATAATTACGTGAGAAGAATTACTATTAATATTTAACGCACATAAATCTTGAGTCCACAATCCGAAAATGATCAAAAAAAACAAATGAGCAACAAATGAAGGTTTCACAATTACCTAACCACAGCTAATTTTTGTGTCACGCTCATTGATTCTCCACTTTTTTTCACAATCATTTTGTATAGATAAACACCAGAAGCAATTATATCGCCGTCCTCATCTCTGCCATCCCAATTAATTCTGTTGAAATCAAAATTAAGTTGAGCGCTATTTCGCTTAATAGATTTTATCAACCTTCCGCTGATAGTAAATATTTTAATTTCCAACTCCTCGGGAATTTGTGAAAGCTTAAAAGTAAAATATGTTTGATCTGAAAATGGATTTGGATAATTATAAACATCAAGCAAATTTAGTTTATCATCAACTACAAAAAATCTTTCTACCGATGCGTTCGGATCAAGATTGCCAAAGCGGTCTCTGCCTGAAATTTTTAACAGATGATCTCCGTTATTTAAGTCGGGAATTATTTTGTATGTCGCAATTCTGTTAACTGTATCAAACGAATTTATTAGGTCTGATGAGTAGTACTCAACTCCATCAAGATAAAAACGAATTGAGGAAGTATCATTAACAGGAAACCAAACAGGATATTGGAAGTTAATTAATATCTCGGGTTTTGATCCAACAAAATCACCATCAATTATTTCAGTCCCATCAAATGTAATTTTAAGAGTTGATTCTGTAACAGACGTTGGTGTTGTATCCTGTATTACAAAAAATGATTTTTCAAAAATATTATTGTCTTTATAAAATTCTCTGATCTTTGAGGCGGGATCAATTTTAATCCTGAATTTCATACTTCCATAACCATCATAAGCATTAGAAAGATAATGTGTTTTAAATACCAAATGACTTGCAGTATCCAATTTTGTTACTAAAGTATCATACAATAATCTTGTGTTATTATTTGGTTTTACTAATTCCACAATTACACTAAATGAATCCGCCGATGTTTCTCCAACATTATATACATCAAAAAACAAATCATTGGATTTACCTTGATTGATAGTATCGGGTAATACAAGAACAACTTGATAATTTGTACCAAGTTCTGCTACGCTTGTAAAATCAACAGCAAGCTGATTTATCTTTGGAGAAATTTTATTAATAGAAGAGTGTAATTTTCCTTGGATTTTTATTTGTGGATAAATTCTTGAATCAACATCGCTGATATCAGCATTATTATTTGAGAAAGATAATGTTCTTAAAAAATCAAACTGTCCAGTTTCCTTCCCTCCAAAAAGTAAATACTTAGTCGATGCGTCGGCAGGTAATGATTCTTCCAACAAAATATTTTTCCACGCACTTGCTTTTCCAATTGGAGGTGTTTCGAATGAACCCGAGTCAGCTAAAAAAATATGTGAAGATTCCAGAAAAACACTTTCCGGTGGCAGCGGTGCTTTAACTCCTTCAAGCACAGAACCTGTCGGCGCACCCTTCCAACCAATTAGCGCCCACGATCCGCGGAATTGAAGTGAATCAATTTTGGAACTTCCTAAAGATTTAATTGCATTTTTTAAATGTGTTGAAATATTATTTGCCGCATCATCAGCAACACCAATTGCAACAATTTTTCCGGAAGGAATTGAATCGATCATTGTTGCTAAAGCTTCTACATTTGCGGGAAGGTTAAATAAATTAAACCAAGTGGAGGTATCTACTTTTAAAGTAACATTATCAAAAACTACAATTCCCATTCCCGCAAAAAAAGTATTTGATAATAGGTTAACACCATCTTTAGAAATTACACAAGTTGCACCGGCATTATACCCTGCTGAAAGCACGGTAATTTTTGTTGTATCTAATAATATTTGTAAGGAATCATTTTTAAAACCTACACTAATTTTATCCAGTTTGTTAAATGATAATGAATCAGCCACCAAATACTTATAACCGGGTTCACTATAAAATGATTTTGTACCCGAAAAGAAAGTCGTGGGTGAATTAATTTTATATCTTACATAATAACGTAAATCAGATACTAACTGCGGGAAAAGAATTTTTGTAGAGAATGTATCAGTTCGTGTTGTGATAGTAATAGGATTTGAAAAATCAGACTTTTGAGAAAGTTGGAACTCAATCGAAAGTGAATCTGAATTATAATTTACGGGATTTAACAATTTTAAATTTTTAATGCCGGAATTTTCTGTTTGTGATGTAAGCAAATCTCTAAGCGATGCAGAGAAAACACTAAACTGAAAACTAATTAAATTATCATTCTCATAAATTTCTTCTATAAGATTATTAGGATCAATTTGAACATTTAGTAAATGATTGCCCGGTTTATTTTTAGTTAACATCCAGACACTAATCGTATCGGAATATTCCGGAATTGGAATTGTTTTTAATTCACTTTTAATTTCGTTTCCATCAAATGTCTGATCAATTTTTATTTCAAGATTACCGGGTTTCGAAAACCCTAAATTTTTTAATGCAATTTTAAATTGTACGGAATCCTCACTCTCATTTATAAGTTGATCGCTGATAATTATATCAGCGTTCGTAATTTTAAAATTTGGGAGCTTTGGAATTTTTAATCTTACTGCGGGATCGCCAAGAATTACGTTAGTTAACGCGTAAATTTTATTTACAGGAGTATTGCCATTTTGAGTTAATAACTTCATCTTAGAATACAAGCTGGCATTACCTACTTCAGATAAACTATCATTAAAAATTTCTTCATAAAAATAAACCGGCGCAGTTACTGCTGTTGATTGAAATCCTAACGAAGAATTTCCAACATATCCGAGTGCCTGTCCGGAAGAGCTGAAAAGAAATCTTTCACCAAAACAAACAATATTCGGTTCAGCATATTTATTTGTTGAACATCCAAAATCAGTGATCAAAGGATTTCTGTTTACATTGTTATAAAGTTGATTAGTTGAATTGATACTATTATCCCATGTTGCTGTGCCACTATGCCCAATATACGAGATGAATAATGATCCAGCAGAAATTGCATTACTAATCTCTTCTGGAGAATAGGGTCCAAAATCTGTTTGCGGAGTTTTGGTTCGATAAAAGTGTGTGTACTTTCCGGATATAGGTCGTGGTGCAATAAACCTGCTAATAATTGAGTCGTTAGGTGCTTTTAAATATTCTAACTCACCAGTAACATCAGATCGCCCACCAGAAAATAACAAATATCTTTTATTCCATTCATCAAAAGGTTTTGATTCATTGTTTTGAATTTTCGTAAGATAATAATCAAGCTCTGAAGTTTCGTTAATTGGAATTCTACCAACTTTTAATTGCGGAACAGGAATTGCATTTGGATCCCAAACAGCAAACCAATTATCTCCAACTGGATTTCCATAAGACGGCACATAATTTTTCCCTCCAGTTGTTCCTAAAAAAGATTTGTAATCATAATTTGCATCGCCTATCAAAGTTAAGTAGGAAGGTTTAGGTAACTGCGCATTGTTATACAAAACATTTGTAAATAATCTAATTGACTCCGGATATGGATAACCAAACGCAAACTCATCAAAAATATCCTGCACATTATAAACTGATGTTGAAAGATTATATAAATCTGATATTGATTGAATATAATTTTGAGCTGCAGATAAAAACTTTGGGTGTGTAATTGAGATGTAATCTGTTTGTTTGCTAATGTTTCTTAGATTTACAAAATTTTTGACATAATAAAATTTGGGAGCTATGTTTCGTTCTCCACTTATTACATAATATTCATCTCCTGGAGAAACTGTATCAGCAAAAAATAAATTTGATGATGATACTGAGTAGTTAGTTATAACCTGAAATTGCGGCTTAACTTTATAAATACGATAAGCGGTCTGAGTTGCATTTCCAATTTTTAATATCTTTAAACCAGCGGAAACATCATTGGCAATCTTAAAGTACAGTGAATCATTAATTAAATTTAGATATTTGGGATATTCAACATCATACCAATCTATTGTCAAAGCATTAGGATTACTCCCATTTGATAAGTTCTGCAATCTTATCTGATTGGTTCCGTTCAATAAGCTTGATGAATTTACATTTGCATTCATTATTAGTTGTTTAAATCTATCAATAGAATTGGAATCGATTTGAGCATTATTAAGAAATAATTTTACTTGATGAGAATTGTTTGGAATATTAGAAGCAATACTTACTAATTTAAAAAGGATGGAGGCGCTTTTGTTAGGATAAATGTTGTTTAATATGAAGTTAAAATTTTGCTGTGTTATTAAAAAGTTCCAGTACCAGGATTTATTTTTTAACCAGTTGGGCGTTTGGTTTGCAATTTCATCTGCATTACAAAATTGAAACTGAGCCTGATTTTCATTATGCAATAACTGCAAATAGTAATTCAGGGTATCAGTGGCGGAAGATAAAGTAGTTGATAATGTGTCGATCCTTTTCCCTTGAGGATCATTCCACGTTAGAAAATAAAAGGTACTA
The DNA here is from genome assembly GCA_036170275.1 of Ignavibacteriaceae bacterium. Taxonomy (GTDB): domain Bacteria; phylum Bacteroidota; class Ignavibacteria; order Ignavibacteriales; family Ignavibacteriaceae; genus IGN3. The sequence continues at coordinate 18,415 of JAVHOU010000202.1, read as the reverse complement.
TCGGTATATCGATTTAAGAATTCATTGTATTCTTCATTATCCTGGTTTATAGTTTTGTACGAGATTTTAGGATAATTTTTTCTTCCCCACAACTCTATATAATCGCTATCATCAAAACTTCCATCAACCTGACCTTTAACTATTATTTTAATTTCTTTACCGTACTCGAATAACTTAAATGTCCTTGGATCTATAATTGAAACAGGCACACCTGCAGCATTTAAATCAAACTTTGTAATTCTATAAATACCGTCCTTGCCAACCCCCAATTTTAAATAAGCAGAATTGAAATCGATCCAATTGCCAGTGGTATCAGTAAGTGAATATGTGATAATACTTCTGAATTGTTCAGCAATATTTGAATTTGCAATTAAATTATTTACCGCTTTATCAAAATCCGTTTTAATCTGTATTGGCGAATACGCAAGTATATTAACCGGATTTGATAGATCAATTTTAAGTTTTATGTTTTTTAATATTTCAACAGAAGAATTTTCTCTATTAAATTTATAATTATTAATTCGTAAATGAGCGATATAAAAATCACGATAATAAAAATAACCTATTATCTCAACCGGATTTTTTTGAACTTCATCCTTAACAAATTTAGTAAGATCATTTTGTATGTAGGCGATACTAGAATCTTTAAAAGCCACAGAAGGATTTAGTGTCGGAATAATTTTGTTTTGAATTTCTGTAGCAAAACTTAGATCACTTATTTTAATCTTATTCTCAGGAGGTATCGCGAGATAAATATCGAGACTTGGTAGTTTATAACTTAAATCTTCGGATGGATTTGTAAACTGAATATAATCTCGGACAATAAAATTATCGATTTGTTTATCAACATATTTTGGTTGAAAATTATGTATCGAAATTAAAAATGAATTCTCCCCTGCAGCCTCAACTTTAGTCTGTTGAGCAAAAGCTATTAAGGGAAGAATTATAAAAAGCGCACGTAAATATTTTATCATAAATTTTTAGTTATTGCTTAAATAATTTATACTTTAATACTCTAAGAATAAAGAGTGGAATCCCGATAATATATCTTTTCCAAAGACGTTTTGGCTCATGGAATAGCCTAAATATCCACTCAATTCCTTTATCTCGAAAACGAAGTGGAATTCTCTGAACTGTTCCAAAATAAAATTCGAAAAAATTTCCTACACAAATAAATAAGGAAGTATTGACTATCTCAGAAATTCTTGCAGTAATTATTTCTTGTTTCGGGACACCCATACCAATAAGTACTACATCCGGTTTTAAACTGGCAATTTCTTCAGAAATTTTTCCCAGCTCTGAATCAGAAAAATAGCCTGAATGATAACCGACAAAACTGTGATTTGAATCAAAGTGTCTTTTCAGATCATCAACTTTAAAGTTCCCGCCCATAATAAAAAATTTGACCTTGGTAGCTAAAAGTATTTGAATAATTCTTTCATTTAAATCGCTTCCATTAAAGGGCTTGTATTTTATTCCCAAAAGAAATCTATTTGCAAAATTAATTCCTGTATCAGCAGCATATATAATAAATTTCTGATCAATCACATTTCGATATACTTCATTTGAAAAATAAACATTGAAAGAATGTTGATTAATATATGTAAGAAGAATTGGGTCATGATTACTCAAGCTGGTTTTAATCATATCTAAAACTTCAGATTCTGAAGTTATTAAGCGTTCAAACAACATCTTGGCCCAACAAATTATTATACTCTTGCTGATAAAGTTCAACCATCATTGGGGTCAGAAAATTTTCATTAATTTTTTTGTAAAGATTTTCGGAAAGATTCCGAGCAAATTCTTTATTATCTATTAATCTTAAAATACAATTTGTGATTTGTTTAACATCGCCAGTCTCGAATAACAAGCCTATTTTCTCATTATCAATTAATTCAGCAATTCCATCCACATTACTTCCGATGAATGGTTTCCTCATCAGTCCAGCTTCAAGCATTACAAGCGGAAACGGATCTACTCTCGATGGGAGTATAAAAACATCAAGCAGTTGGAAATAATTATAAATATCTTTCTGCGAGTTCATTACTTTTGCATTTAATTTACTCTGAGCAATGAATGATCTGATCTTTATTTCATCAATACCATTTCCAATTAATAACAAAAATACGCCTTTATTTATTTTACTTAGATTTAGAAAAGCTTCTAATAAAATATCAATTCCCTTTTCTTTAAAATCTAAACGACCAAAATATCCTATAATAAATTTGTCTAAAGGAATGTCAAGCGAGTTCAGCAATTCAGTTTTTGTTATAGTAAGCACAATTTCCTTTGGGTCAACACTATTATAAATAACTTTTATTCTTCTATCATCAATATTAAAATTATTAATCAAATGGGATTTAATAGAATTACTGCAGGCAATTAAAAAATCTGATTTATAACTGAAGAATTTTTTACCAAAAACTATGCTGTGAACCGATGTGATTGTTTTTACTTTAATAATACGAGAAAGTAAAAAAGCAAGGAGATCAAAATATCGATGATGCGAGTGAATAATATTAATTTGATTTTGTTTGCAGAATGAATAAAGCTTAATGAGATGTCTGACAAAACCGAACACAGAATTTTTGTGATCTTTAAGAATGACTGGTTTAATATTTATAGATTCGAATCTGGAAAACCCATCCCCCCCATAACAAGCGGCAAAATGCTGAAATTGAGATGAAGTGTTTTTTGCAATCAAGTAAATAGTTTTAGAAACTCCACAGGAAATATTAAGATGATTTTGGAGATGGAGAATGTTCATTTGTCAATTTTAGTATTTCAGTTTAATTACACAATATCTTCTTGGTCCCTGTGGTTCGTTCCAATTTATTAATTTAGAACCAATATATATAATCTCGTAATTCTTTTCCGGAACAGCCCAATGAAAATAATTACTATATTTCCCATCATTAAACCAAGCTTCAGCTACGTATTTAATTTTATTTTTTTTTAGATAATCCCAAATAATGTTTTGATTAGTTAATTCATTTTGGAATAAGATAAAATTAGGGAGTATGTTTCTTACATAACCAGGCGAGTTAATCAATCCATCAAGATTACTAATTTTATAACCTTCCATCCAATAACCCAAGATACCGCTGCTCCAGCACGCGATAAATTCACCTTTATTTAAATTATTTACCATCCAATTTTTAGCTTCCCAAGCCTGGCTATTGAAAGATGAATTCTGTTCATATCCTTTGGGAGCCATTTGCCACAAAAAATTTAGAATTATTACTAAAGATAAAATCTTTAAAAACTTTTTGTTGAATATACTGTAAAACAGTTTAACTTTTTGAAATAGGACATTAATAATAATTCCAATTAAGAATAATATTGATAACGTTTCAGCAAAAGAGTACCAGGTGCTGTACAATATCCATTTTGAAAGTAGAATGAAGCTTACCACTAAATCTAAACAAGAATATATTATAAGAATTGCTAAAGGATTACTTTTGATTTTATGGAAGACAGAAATTATGATGTCCTTGAGCAAAGAAAATTTAGTTGGCTTTATTAGAACTAAAACTATTGGGGTAAATAAGATTATGTAATAAATAACTTCTACCAAATATTTATAGTGAATGATAGATTTTTTAAAAAATCCATAAACCCCAAATCCTAAAACATTAATGGGTAAATACTTTAATGAATATTTTAGAAAATCATTAATCAAAGGTGGAGAGATCATTATATGATTTTCAAATAGCTTCCACTCAAAAGCCGAAATAAATCCTTTCAACCATTCAATATCTTTTATTGGAAAGATATACCCAAACCAAATGAGCCAGCTACTCAGAACTCCATATAATTTTACCGTACCTGAAGTTGGGAATATGGTCTTAAATATCCAATAAGAATATACAACCCACGGGAGCAATACAATAATTAAAGGAACAATAAAAAAAATAATCTGTTTTCTCTGATGTCGTAAGTAATCTTTATTAAAGAAGAGAAGAAGCATAATAATTAAGACAAAAAGTAAAGTATTAACCCGAGTAAGAATCAGGAGTGCACTTAAAACCCCTAATGCAGTTAAAATAAAATTTGAATTTCTATATTTCACTTTAAATAAGAAATAAATTATTAAAAGTAAAATAAAGAGCGCCAAAATATTTTCTTTACCTGAATTAAAAGTATGAACTAAATCTGGGTTTAGAAACCAGATAAGGCTTGGTAAATATCTAAGCTTTATTTCTGATATTTTCGAAAAGATTAGGTAGATCAAAAAACCACACAAGAAATATAAGAAGGCTGAAAAAAGCAAGATTGATTTGAAGAAAATAATTTTGTCTGGGGATATAAAAGAAATAATCACAGATAAAATCATCCATAATGGTTGAAATCCATAAGTAAGGTTCACACCATCAAAAGTAAATCGATAAGTATCCTTAAAATTCCAGGCTGTTTGCAAGTAATAAAATGAATCGTCACTAAACCAGTTTGTGGATAAGTATGCGAGATCAGAAAAAACAATAAAAACTATTTGTGCAATTAGACTTAGTAATCCAAAGAAAATTAAAAATCTATGTTTATAGATTTTATCCTTAACGTATTTGTAATATTTAACATCCATCGAAATCTAAATCGTTATTGGAATAAGACTGCAAATTAATGACTCTAATTAATTATTATGTTATTACTTATTCTAAAATATGGGAATGTGGAGAAACATCTAACTTTACTCGCCGATTTGTTTAATTACGCTATCAAATTCTTTTTGTGATTGATCTCTGTTTAGAAATCGATGAATTTGATATTCAAGTCTTAACCTAATTCGTTTATCCTTTAAATAATCGAGAAAGCTTTCAGGTAAATATGAAAGAAGAAAAGTAAATGCAAGTTTAATATTCCATCCAGTTATTCCAGCTTCCATCCAGTATTTTCTTGATTGAGATTTAGATCCATAAAAAAATTCACGCCAGCCTTTTATTATTAATTGCTCCTTTAGTGAAATTATGCCGAAGTGTTCTTCCAATTTTTCGAAATATGGTTTTTGAATTTCATAAATAATGTGTTTCTTCTTCATAGTTTCAGTTGTGCTTAATGAGTTCTGCCTTAGACGCTGGAAGTAAAGTATCTGAGGAATAATTATAATATTACTTTCATTTAATATTCTAAGCCACAAATCGTAATCCTCAAATGCAAGCAATTCAGTATTGAACCCTCCTTTTTCTATAATAAATTTCCTATTAAATAAAACCGAAGGACCCAAATGGCCGTGTAAACCAACTTTTCTTTTTATAATATTTAGATCATTCTGGATTCTGAGTTGATATAAAATTTTTTTGTCTTTAAAAAATGCAGAGTTAGTGAAAACCAAGTCGTTTTCTTTAGCTAAAAATTCTTTTTGCTTTAATATTTTGTCTTGGTGAATAATATCATCAGCATCACAGAAAGAAATTAAATCATAACTCGCTTCGTTTAATCCAAGGTTTAGGACGGCACTTCTTCCAATATGTTTCGACTGAATGTACCGTATTCTTTCATCTTTAAATCTTTTAATAATTTCCTGAGTATTATCCGTAGAGCCATCATCAATAATCAGTAATTCAAAATCTTTATAAGTCTGATTTAGAATACTTTGTATTGCTAGTGAAATATATTCGCCGCAGTTATAAGTTGTCATTAAAACAGAAATACTCATCTTAATATCTCGTCATAGAATGAGATTGTCTTATTAATCATTTTATCTAAACTAAATTCTTTACGAGCATCATCATAACTTCTCTTAATTATATCATCCAAATTCTTATAATTTTCTATTGCATACTCTAATTTACTCGATAGATCATCCGAATCATTTATATTAAAAATTATTGAGTTAATTTTATCTTTCAAAATAGAATCGTGTCCGAAAAAGTTTGAACTTAATATTAGATTCTTATTTAACGCTGCTTCAATAAGTGTCATAGGAAAACCTTCCGATTGAGTTGCGGTTACGAAAATATGCGTCAACATGAATTGAGTATTTAAATCTTTTACTTCTCCAATAAAATTTATGTTTAATTTTAATTTTTCTGCAATTTTTTTTAATTCCGATTCATACACGCCTTTACCGGCTATTAAAAATTCTGCTTTATTCAATGTATCCTTCTTTAGTTTACTAATTGCTTCGATAAAAATATCAAATCCCTTTTCTGGAATTAACCTGCCTGCGGAGATAATCTCTAGTTTTTGATTAACTGTCTTTATGGGTTTAATCGGGACAGGAATTCCACTGCGAATAAGCTTTACGTTTTTTGTGGGTTTATTTCTTTGTTTTGTTAGATAATCACAAACATGTTCATTAACAGCTATAAAATACTTTGAGGGATAATGGTTTAATCTTCCAATTGGTTCAATAATTCCGTGGACAGTTTGTAGAGTTTTTACTTTTACAAAATAACTGGCGATATTGGCAATGTTATCTGCATAGTGAGTATGCGAATGAATAATTTGATATTTATTTTTCGCTAACAATTTAAACAAAAATAAAAATGCTTTAGCAAAATTTATTGCAGATCTATTTTCGTGTTTAAATGCAGGATTAACAATTACTTCATAACATAAATTTTTGTAATCATCAACAGCATTACCGCCACCGCAAAGGATAGAAAATTCAATATCATTTCTCTTTTTCATTTCAGATAAGAAATACAGCAAATGTTTTGAAACACCGCAGGTAGTGAGGAGTTCGTTAGTAATAATTAATATTTTAATCCTATTATTCATTAATCATCCCATAAAAATTTTTTAAATATTCTTTAGAAATATCCTCCCATCGAAATTGGTTATAGATAGTGGCGGCATTTTGTGATAGTTTTTTTCTAAACTGAGTGTCCATTTTCAACTCTAATAAATGTTTTCGCAATGATTCATCATCTCCGTAAGAATAAATAAAACCATTTTCGCCATTAATAATAAATCTTGACACTCCCGTTTCTTTAGTTAGAATTGGTATAACACCCGCAGCCATCGCTTCAATTGTTGCGATTGGGAATGGATCATAAATACTTGATGATATAAAAATATCTTGATTCGATAAAAATTTTGCAAATTCATCAGTTGGCATTTTGGGATAATTCTTTATCGGATCATTTGTAATTGTTTTTTCACCGACTATGTTGAAAATGAAATCATTTTGCACTGGTTGAATTGCTTTCAGGAAAAAACTTAATCCCTTTTCTACTCTCGTCGAATCAGCTACAAGCACAACATTTAATTTGGATTTCTCTTCGTATTGTCTTTCAATAAACACCTGATTAAATATTTCATCTACTCCATTAGTGATAAGAATTATTTTAACATTTACAAAGTTGTAATATTTTCTTGCGATGTTAATAGACTGTTCAGAAAGAAAAAATAATTTATTAGAAAATTTTATTAAACACCATTCAGCAATCTTATCTTTAATTTTCAAGATAGGAATAGTATTCCTTCGAAATTTAGAATTTTCAAAAGCCACTATACCATTAATTGTATAGCTTATTTTATATCTTAAAATAAATTTCAATATGAAAAATGTAAGTGTAAATCTTTCAAATGAAAGTACATGCACAATTTTAGGTTTAAATTTAATCGTGTATAAAAGTATCTGAAAGATTCCCAACTTAAATATTTTGTTATTTTGAAAATCAATTATTTTTTCTTTACCAAAAAGTTTTTTCCGAATAGAATATTTCGACCCGTCAAAAAAATATTCGATGAAAACAGAATCAGTCTTATTACTTAGACAAGAAAAAATTCTTTTAGCAACTTTTTCTGGTCCTGTTAATATCTCGCCAGAGTTATACCTGCCTGCAAAGATAATTTTAATTTTTTCTGATCCAGAATTCATATTAATGACTAACCATATCCATTTTCATCTTTATAACACTTATAAGCAATAATATTATTGTAAACATTTCGGCTATTAAAATAGCAATAGAAGAACCTATCGCTTGTAAATAATTAGCAAGAATTAAGGCAAAACTTGTATGTATAATTAAAGTGAAGAACATAATAGAAGCATATTTTTTAGAATAATTTAATGGAAGGAGAATCTGAACTCCAAGGAAATTACTTATTGAATACAAAAATGGAATTACCGAAAGTATCTTTAGAATGATAATTGAATTTTCATATCCATTACCTAATACAATTTTAACGAGCATTTCCGCACTAAAATAGATTACCAAAAATATTAATAAACCAAAAGTGCTAGCCAAATAAAATGATTTCTTAGTGAATTTATAAAATTGTTCCAATGATTTTTTTGCTAGATTGGAAACATGCGGAAATGTAGCTGTAAATAATGGTCCCAGCATAGATTGAAATGCAAGTCTTATTTTATCTGCAGCAGCAAAATATCCAACAGTAGATTTATCAACGAATAAGCCGAGTATAAAAACATTAGAACTTGATATAGCACTAATACTTAAAGATGACATAAAAATATTTTTACTTTTTCTTAACTGATTAAAAATATTATCCAAGTTTTTTAAGAGTAACCTTATCTTAAACTTTTTTATTACAGTAATTAGTCCGGTTAATCCATATATAATTTGACTAACTGAATAAATAATTACAAGTAAAAGATAATCGGAGGAATTTTTTATGAGCAGAAAAATAAGAATCACAGTTATTAGTTTAATAACAAAATTAATAATGAGAATGAAATTCATCTTCTCCATTCCTTGAAAGTACCACAAAGGGAATAACACAGTTCCTATCAAACCAGCATAACTTATAAAAAATAATGTACTATCTGCTTTAAATATATCGAATGACATTAAACAGCTAAAGAAAACTATTGTTGAAATAAGGTAAAGTAGAAGTTTAGATGTTATCACACTCGAAAATATTTCCGATACTTTTTGTTTATTGTCTCTGTTAACAGAAATCTCTTGTGTGGCGGAAAGATTAAATCCGTAATCTGTCAGGATAGTAAAATAACCAGTGAAAGCTGCGGCAAAATTTATCAGTCCGTATTTTTCAGGTCCAAGTACGCGGACTAAATAAGGCAGTGTGATTAATGGAAATATGTAATTTGAGATTTGAAGAAGTGAAAGCGATGTAAAGTTTTTAAATAAAACTTTATTGGATTTAATTTTCTGAGAAAAGTAATTCAATTTTTATAAGTAATTTATTTTCGCAACCATAATTCAGGATTTATATTTTGTCTTGCACTCCAAATTTCAAAGTGCAGAATATTGCCTTCAACACTTTCTCCGATGTTGGCAATCACTCCTCCGGTTTTAACTTTATCACCTTCATTTACAAACACTTCGGAAAGATGACCATAAACAGTTCGATAATTTCCTTTATGACTCATTATTAAAACTGTACCATAACCCGGCAGCCACTCCACCGCTGAAACAACACCTTCCACAATACATTTAACACTCAGATCACCAGAAGCTTTAATATCTATTCCATAATTGATCGTTACAGTATTAAGCTTTTCATTTTTATTTTCTCCAAATCTTCTTACAACTTTTCCTTTGGATATCGGCCAATTCAAATCCCCTTTAAGTTCTGAGAATGAATTAAACTTTGTAGTGTTCAAATCTAAATTATACTCGCCTTGCGGAATCTCTTTAGTTGTTTTCTTCCCGGTGCGAACAACAGATTCTTTTTTCTTCAGCTCAACTTCTTTCGATTTTCTTTCAGCTTCTTCAACCAATCTGATAATCAAGTCCCTAATTTTTTGTTCGGATCTTCTTTTTTCTTTTACACTTTTAGCAATCTTGTTTTTATCTTTTTTGATTTCGTTCAGAATATGTTTTTTTTCAGTCAATTTTTTTTGAAGTGATTTTTCTTCTCCTTCTTTTTGAACAGTCACTATTTTTTTCTGCGCTTTTTCATTCTCTAACTTTTCCTTCGCAGAAATTAAATATTGTTTATTCTGTTCAAGCTTTACTAAATCCTTCTCTCTGTTATTAGAAAATCTTTTCAGATATTCCAAACGTATAACTGCCTGCTGAAAGGATTCTGCATTAAGAATACTTTCCCATTCAGTAAATCCGCCGTATTTATAAGTTGCAGTAACATACTTAGAATAATTTTTCTGCAAAATATCAATTTCATTTTCAATTGATTTAATATCAGTAGTCTGATCATCAATTTCATTTTGCTTTTGATTCTCTTCGCTTCTAAGATTTGAGATAAGCTTGTTTAATAAAAAACTTTGTTTGCTTATGTTTTCATAATCTTCAAGAGATTTTTTTTCTTTCAGATTTTTTTTTGCCAGTTCATTTTCTAATCGTGATATTTCATTTTTTAATTTTGCGAGTTCAAGTTTTTTTGATTCGATTTGACTGTCCTGCGGGTATAATTCAGAATAAAGTGGGAGGAATAACAAAAGAAATATATATAGCCTTAATATCACCATTTTATGATTGTTGCATCTTCGGGTAATTTAAAATCAATTTGAATATTTTTTTTATTGACATTAATCTTTTTATAATCTATCGCGATGGTTTGATCGTCAATTTTATTTTGAATTTGAATTTTGTAAGGCACAGCAACGTTTTCAAGCAGCTCGAATTTACTATATTTACCTTCAAGCGCTGGCTCACCTTCAAACGAAGACAGTTGATAATCTGTAATTCCGAGTTGTCTTACATCAACCTTGTAAATAGTTTTATTTACTCTTGTGGAATCCAAATAGGTTAAAATATATTTATCATCCTGAACGATATAATTATCCGGAGATCTGTAGAGATTACTTGTAAGATTCACTGAACCGACAAATGCATCAATCAAATCTTCGAATGGTAAATTAATTCTAAAAATACTTTCTAAAGCATTTGAGTTCACTGCACCAACATAAGCAGTGTTTTGAAGTGCATCATAAAATGTAAATCTTTCCTTTGTAACCAGAGCTTGTGCAAGCTCAATCCCAAATGGTCCCATAATAGTTAGATAAAGAGAATCAGGTTTTAATAGTACGACTCTGAAAGTGGCACTATTATCCATCGTGGACGTGGTTACAAAAATTGTTCCGCTGCCATCAAAAGTTTTTATTTTTCTTCTATTCGCTTCAAGTTTATTAATTAATCTTTCTGAAGGAAGTAATTCAAAATCTTCTGTCGGCTGTGAAGGAACACATCCCGGAACAATTAAAAGAAGTATGTTTACTGCAAAAAGAGTTACTAAAAATAATTTCTTCAAATTCCACCTTTATCAATTTTAATTTGTATTTCAGTTTTAGATGGCTCCAGTTTTAAAGCACTCTTCCAAAGTTCTTGTGCTTTCTTCTTGTTGCCCAATTTAAATTCTGTATCTGCGAGATGATCAAGTATAACAGAACTTTTTCCTCCTATATCTATTGCTTTTTCGATATATCTTTTTGCTTCAGTATAATTTCCCAGTTGAAAGTAAATCCATCCCATAGTATCAAGATAAGAAGAGTTCAAAGAATCAGCAGCGATAGAAATTTTTATCATCTTTAACGCACGGTCAAGCTGAATTGCTCTTGTTGAAAATGCGTAGGAGTAATTATTATTTATTAATGGATCATCCGGTTTTAGCTCAAGTGCTCGTTCATAAAGACTGTCACTTATTTCAAAAGATCTCATCCCATTATAAATCATCGCAAGGGTTCCTATCAACTGAACCTCATCAGGTTTTATTTCCAACGCTTGCTTCAAATAAAAAATTGCTTTATCATTATCTTTTAATTGATTCAAAGTGTATGCGTATGCAGAAAGAGCAGTAATATCTTTAGGATTTAGTATAGTAGATTTCTTTAAATATTTCTCAGCTTCACTGTGTTTTGATTGTTGTGCTAATGCTAATCCCAGAATAAGGTTAACATAAAAATCTTCCGGAAAAGATTTTATAGCTTCCATCATAACAACTTCAGATTCGTCATACTTATGATTATCAAAATACAATCCACCCAATCTTATCCATGCCTGAACATTCCAATTTGCATTTTGGATTACGTATTTAAAATTTTCAATAGCAATAGAATCATTCCCTTCACTTAATGCAATTGCACCAAGATACATTTTAATCTGCCAGTCAGTTGTATCCTTATCAAGCTTGGTAAAAAAAGATTTTGCGATAGGAAGAATTGTTGAATCAGTTACAGCTTTGTTAAAATAGTTAGCACCAATATTTACTTTTGCATCTAACTTTATATCCGGCTGTGATAAAAGATATTCATATTCTTTGGCGGCTCCCTTCCAATCGTTTTTTCCAAGCAATAGGTTTGCTTTCACTTCTCTTGCTTCAAGATCATAAGGCATCAGTTCAAGAATTTCATCAACTAAGTTTATACCTTTATCAAAATAGCCGGCTTTAAGATAAAATTCTATTAACATTTTCTTCAAAGGTACGTTGGCAGGATCAAGCTTGATTAATTTCTCAATTGATTTTATTGCATCATCATTGTTACCAAGCTTTTCATGTAATTCCGCAATTCTCGTTAATACAGACCAATCGGGTCCTACTTGTGAAAGAATTTTGTTATAGATTCCAATGGCTTTTAAAGGTTTATCTTCTTCATAAAGGCGCGCAAGCTTATAATTCAATTCGATATTGAGTGAATCAAACTTAACAGCTTTTTCAAGTGTGGATATTGCGGATTCTTTTTGATTACCAGAATTATAGATATCTGCAAGTAAGTCATAAAACTCAACTTCGGAGGAATCTAATTCTAAAGCCTTTTGAGCATTTGTTAATGCAGGTGAAAGACGATTTAGATATACATAATTCTTAGCCAGAGTAAAATATATTCCTGCTGTTGTATCATACTGAAGTGCTTTTTCATATTGCACAACTGCGGATTCATAGTTCCCTTGTGACTCGAATACACCGCCGTTAATAAAATACTCTAATGCCATTTTTTTTCGTTCTTCTGATGTAATCGCAGGCAATTTATTATTCTCTTGAACCTTATCAATAGAAGAACTGCCAGAACAATTTAATAGAAAAATTGTGGAAGTAGAGATTGTAAATATTATGTATAGAAATCTTGATTTCACGCATGTGAATATATTATGTGAGCTCTGTAATAACAAGGCACTTTAGTTCTTGTATTGATAAAATTATACTTGATCGTGATAAAATGTTGTTAACCTATCTTACTTGATATAACTTTGCATAAAAGAAAAAATATCAATGAGCACCTTTGATCTTGCCATAGCTTACGATTGGGAATTTGATGTAGAACTTGTTTCCGTTCTGGAAAATTTATTCCATCAAAGCGGATTAACAACTTTTGTGATTACAGAAAATAATGTTTCTGAAATTACTGAAAAGGTTAAAAACCGGCTTTTAAATTTTAGGACTTATCTCGATAGAGCTTCTGATGTTAATGATAAATTTTTAGAGCTTGCTAAGATTTTAACAAAACGTAAAACCAGAATTTTTAATCCTTACAAAAAAGTTGAGCATGCAATTGATAAAGCTACAATGCATCTTGAGTTTATTACTGCTGGAATAAATGTACCATATTCGATAATCATTCCCCCGCACAGCCAATCTGAAGACATTTTTGTTTCATTAAATGATCTGCAAATTTTGGGCAGACCCTTTATAATTAAACCGTGTAACACTACCGGTGGCGGAATGGGTGTAGTCACCGGAGCTGAATCTTTAAAGGAAGTATTAACAGCAAGATCAAAACACAGCGAAGATAAATATCTTATTCAGGAAAACATTCACCCAATGCTGCTTGATAATAAAAGAGCATGGTTTAGATGTTACTGGGCTTTTGGAAAACCAGTTTGTGTTTGGTGGGATGATATAACACATATTTATACTACCTTATTAGCAACTGAAATTGAAAAATTTAATCTGAAGAAACTTTTTCAGATTACAAAAACAATACAGAATTTAACACAGCTTGATTTTTTTTCTACTGAAATAGCACTAACGACCAAAAATATATTTGTTGTAATTGATTATGTTAATGATCAATGCGATATGAGATTAAAATCATTGCATGCTGATGGAGTGCCAGATGAAATTGTTTTAAAGATTCTTAATAATCTTAGAGTATCGGTTAACAAAGAAAAACGAATAAAATTATGAGGCAAAAAATCGTAGCAATTTATATTCTAATTTTTTTAATACTAATAACCGCCCTCTCTTATTATTTCCTTTATAACATTTATGGAGATGAGATCAGGCGGGAGCCGAAAAATCTATTTGCCGATCCAGCTTCAGAAATAAAAATTAGCGTCGTTCCTATTAATGCTCTTGGTTGGAAAGCTATCTTACGAAAATCCACAGCTTCATTTGAGATTATTGAAGGTAAAGATTTAATAGAAATTGTGGAAAGAAATGAGCTTTACGGAATACTAAAAATCAGATCCAACGGAAAACCAGGAACTGTCGGGATAAAAATAAAATCGGAACATTCTTTATTTCCTGAATATGTTGAGATCCAAATAATTCCATTAACTGCTTAAATATATCAGCATCAATTAAAAATAATTTTTATCTTGCAACGAGAATTTTATTACACAAGAGGGATTATGAAAAAGTTAAGCACAATTTTATTATTAACCTTATTAAGTTTTTCATCGCTGCTTGCACAAGGAACAGCCGGTGAACGTGCTAAATATGAGTACAGAAAATTAATTGATATGCCAACTGCTGGTGTTTTGGATAAAGGTCAAGTATCACTTTCATCCGAACTTCTTCCAAATGGAACACTCATTGCAAAAGTTGAAGCCGGAATATTTGATAATTTTAATATCGGATTATCCTACGGCGGATCAAATATAATTGGGTCCGGTTCTCCTGACTGGTATCCATTTCCACCTGGAGTAAATTTAAGAGTTAGGCTAATGGATGAAACAATTCTTATCCCTGCCTTAACAATTGGATTTGATACTCAAGGAAAAGGAGATTATTTCAAAGATCAAAAAAGATTTGCAATTAAAGCACCCGGTTTGTTTGCGGCTGTAAGTAAAAATTTTAGTTTGCTGGGATATCTAAGCTTTCACGGTGTTGTTAATTATACTATGCTTGAAGATAAAGATGGAGATAACTTTGTAAATTTGATGGTAGGTGCAGAAAAAACTTTGGGAAGTAGTTTTTCACTAATCGGCGAATATAATTTTGCTTTTAATGATAACTCAACAGGAAAATTTGGCGAAGGTAAAGGTTATTTAAATTTAGGAGTAAGATGGTCTTTAAGTAAAGGAGTTACTGTAGGATTTGATTTGAGAGATCTGCTCGAAAATAAAAAATGGTTACCTACAACGGCAGATAGAAGTCTTTTAATAGAGTTTATTCAACAAATTTAAGATGAGCTGATCGATCTGTTCTGTTTTTAGTACAATTAAGTTTACTCTAATGTACACTATAAAACTTTATACCTTCCATACTTTAAACAATGGAATCAATTTTACCCTTTTTTAAGGCTCGATATTTGCGAATTTTAAAGTGTTTATTTACAGAGGGTTATCATGAAAAGTTATAAATTATTTTTACTCGTTCTTTTTCCGGTGCTATTACTCAGTTTAACCGGATGTTTTACCCAAGTTGCCACTAAAGATGATGATTATGGTAACTGGAGCAGACAAGAAAATAAGCCGTATTATAATTATGAGTCTGATGAAGACACATCTTCACAATCATATAACGACCAAGAATCTTCTTATCAAGATGATCAGGAATCTTACAATGATAGTGAAGGGAATCCCACCAATTACTATTTTTATGGTTACCCATCGTATAGAAAATACTTTTGGCATTACTATCCTTCAGTTTCCATAGTAATAGATGGAGGCGGATATTATGATCCTTGGTGGGGCTGGGACACTTGGTATCCAAATTATTGGTATTACCCTTCTGGTTTTTGTTATTATCCTACCTATTGGTACCCAAATTATTATTACGGCTGGTGGGATGCTTATCCATACTACAGCGGTTATTCATCGTCAGTTTATAAATATCGAACAAATGATGGATTTAAAACCAGAAATAATTCAGGTTTAAGAAATAACGGCAGAGAAAGAGATTTAGTAACCTCACGCGATATAAATTCATCTGTAAGGAATGAACTTAAAACCCGGGAAAAACAAATTGTTACTAATCGTAATAACGTAACCCGTGATAGAAATGGTTTAAGAGAAACTAACAGACAAGTTAATCGTGATGGAATAATAAATTCCCGAAATGATTTAAATAAAAGATCAAGGGAAACTATCCGTAAAGAAAATGACAAGATAAGCACAACAAGAAAATCTGATATAAATAGGAATAATCAAACAAGAACAAATAAGAACACGGATTTAAATCGTAAAACTGATAATAGAAAAAGAACAACTGATCAGAATATTAATAGAGATAGAAGAATTAATAGCGAACGAAACAATCCAAACATCAATAAAAATAATGGAACAAGAAGAAATGAGATTAAACGAAATGATGTTCAGAGAGAAAATAAAAATAATACTCCAAGAATAAATCGTTCGCCAAATACGAATAGGTCACCACATAATAATTATAATCCACCGACGCGAAATTATAATCCGCCAAGAATGACAAGTCCTCCAAGGAATAACACATCATCTCCGAGAGGAAATACAAATTCATCTGGCAGTAACAGAGGAAGCAATGACTCTGGAAGAAGAAGGTAACAAAATGAAAACCATAATTAAAAATTTAGCATTCTTTATCGGATTTAGTCTCCTTTTTTCAGGATGCTATACAATTGTTTGGGATCCGTCACAAGAATTTCCGCAAGAAGTTAGTTCATCAGATGGAAATGAATTTTACGGAACTGATTACTATGGCGGTTATGGAGGATTTTACGAAACTCCATGGTGGGCGGAGGTACCGGTTTATATTATTGCACCAAATGGACCAAGTGATAAAAATCAAACAAAAGAAAGAAAAGGAGTTAGAACTTCTGACACTCAAAATATTAGGAATGAAGGAGGAAGAGGCAACACGGACAGCAGAGATACTGGCTCGACAAATACAAATAGTAGTAACACTAATAACACCAATATTATAAATACTCCGCCTCCTACAAGAGATTCCGGTTCCAGCAGTGATTCTGGTTCAACATATAAATCCGGAAACACGAATTCATCATCATCATCAAATGATAGCAGAAGTTCAAGCAGCAGTGATACAAGAAATAGCTCCGGTTCTAGAAATTCCGGCAGCGGGAGAAAATAAAAATGTTTAAGCACATTCTGATATTATTCAGTGCATTTATTTTATTATCAATAAACACAACCCATGCACAAAATTATAATGATGCACTGCGTCTTGGATTTCCGGGACTTGGGTCTAATGCAAGAGCTCTTGGAATGGGAAATGCATTTAATGCTCTAAGCGATGATGCATCAGCAGCATATTTTAATCCTGCAGGATTTGGTTTACTAAAAAAATTAGAAATTTCCGGTGGATTAAATTTCCTCGACTATAAAAATTCGACAACACTTTTTGGTGAAAAAAGTGACGGCAATAATACAAATACATCTCTAAACAGATTAAGTTTTGCTTTTCCATTCCCTACATATCAGGGCAGTTTAGTTTTTGGATTATCATATCATAAATCAAAAGACCTTTCCAGCATAGTTAAGTTTAATGGATTTAATAGCGGGAATAATTCAAAAATTCAAAGTTTATTAAATACTGATATCCCATTTAATCTTTTTTTAACGGATGGATCGAACAATACAATAATTAACGGCAACTTGAATCAAAGTGGTGATATTTTAAACTCCGGTGAAATAAATAACTGGACTTTTTCAGGTGCAATTGAAGTACAAAAAAACTTTTTTATTGGTGGTAATCTAACGGTTGCAAGTGGAACCTATGAATCCAATAGTAACTATTATGAAGATGATACTAGAAATTTTTATGAGGGTATAACCGCCATTGGTGAACCTCAAACAACTGATTTCCAAACTTTTCACTTCAATAATATAATCAAGTGGGATATTGGCGGATGGAATGCAAAAGTTGGATTCTTATATCAACTTGAAGATGTTGCAAGATTTGGAGCAACTGTGCAGTTCCCTAAATCATTTACAGTTGATGAAGATTATTCTGAAATTGCTTCCAGCCAATTTGGAACAGGACAATATTATGAGCAGACTTATAATGATAAAGTTAAGTACGATATTACTACACCTTTCGAACTTACCGGTGCATTTGCAATAAATTTAAAGGGAATAATTTTAAGCGCAGAAGCAACTATTATTGATTACTCCCAATTAGAATTTACAAAAGCCGAAGGATTTGGAGATCCTCAAAGTTTTATTGCTAACAATAACAAAGACATTAAAGAACTCTTAACGTCTGTAATTAATTATAATGTTGGTTTTGAATACACAGTTCCAAATATCGGTTTGCGATTAAGAGGTGGATATTTAACTCAACCTTCAGCATTTAAAGGTGATAATTCAGATTTTGACCGTAAATTTTTAACGGGCGGTATTGGCTATCTTGCTAATGGCATAAT
>JAVHOU010000201.1:0-1916 GCA_036170275.1 Ignavibacteriaceae bacterium | reverse complement strand
ATCAAAACAGATTACGCAACAATGATTCTTGCAAAGGAAAGATTATCTGTAATCGATAAAGAATATGGAATTCTTTCTGAGATGAAAGGAAGCGATCTTGCAGGAATTGAGTACGAACAATTGATGGAGTATTGTGATGTTGATAAGAAAGCTTTTTACGTGGTTGAAGGTGATTTTGTAAGCACCGAAGATGGTTCTGGTATTGTTCATATAGCTCCTGCATTTGGTGCTGATGACTATGAAGTTTCAAAAAAATATGACTTGCCAATGTTGCAGCCTGTCACTCGTGCAGGATTATTTACTGATGAAGTAACTGATTTTGCCGGGCAGTTTGTTAAAGATGCTGATGCAGGAATTATCGTTAAGCTTAAAAAAGAAGGAAAGCTTTATAAGAAAGAAACAATCCTTCACACGTATCCATTTTGTTGGCGTCATCCGGAAGTTCCCGTAATTTATTATGCACGCGAATCATGGTTTATCCGAACAACATCAGTTGCAAGTAGAATGATTGAACTAAATAAACAAATCAACTGGCAGCCGCCGGAAGTTGGAAGCGGTAGATTTGGCAACTGGCTTGAAGACAATAAAGATTGGGCATTATCACGTGATCGTTTTTGGGCAACTCCATTCCCAATTTGGGTAAGTGAAGATGGCGATGTTTTTGCGGTTGGGAGTATTGAAGAATTTAGAAATGGCTTTATTGAAGAGAACGGGAAAAGAGTTTCTTTAAAAGACATTGAGAAGATTGATCTACACAAACCGTTTGTTGATAAAGTACTTTTTGAAAAAGATGGAAAGATTTATAAACGTACTCCTGAAGTAATTGATGTTTGGTTTGATTCGGGTTCAATGCCGTTTGCCCAGTATCACTATCCATTTGAAAATAAAGAAGAGTTTGAAAAGAATTATTTTCCATCACAATTTATCTGTGAAGGAATTGATCAGACACGCGGATGGTTCTATACTTTGCACGCTATCTCTACCATGTTGTTTGATAATGTTGCGTTTAAAAATGTGATTGTTAACGAATTGATCTTAGATAAAACCGGAAGGAAAATGTCTAAGTCAGTCGGCAACACAGTCGATCCTTTTCTGTTGTTTGATAAATATGGTGCAGATGCAACCAGATGGTATCTTGTTACAAATTCTCCACCGTGGCGTCCAACATTGTTTGATGAAGAAGGATTAGCTGAAGTACAAAGAAAATTTTTTGGCACTCTGGTAAACACTTATTCTTTCTTTGCGCTCTACGCAAACATAGATGAATTTGATTTTAAAGATGCTTTGATTGCTTATGAAGAAAGACCTGAGATTGATCGCTGGATAATTTCTAAACTGAATGCGCTTGTTGAAGAATATGAACAGTTAATGAATGACTATGATGTTACAAAAGCTGCACGTGCTGTTTCAAGTTTTACAATTGATCAGCTTTCTAACTGGTATGTAAGAAGAAGCAGAAGACGTTTTTGGAAATCTGAAATGAACAAAGAAAAACTTTCTGCTTATCAAACTTTGTATGAATGTTTATCAACATTATGTAAGCTAACAGCCCCGTTCGCTCCATTTATATCTGAAGCAATTTATCTTGATTTGAATGGTCAAACGAAGAGAGAAAAATATGAATCAGTTCATCTATCAGAATTTCCCAAAGTGACGTATAGAGATAAATCATTAGAAGAAAAAATGGAAGTTGCTCAAAATGTTGTTTACTTGACTCGAACAATGCGTGCAAAAAATAATCTAAAAGTTCGTCAGCCATTACAGAAAATTATGGTAGCACTTGATAAAAGCAAGCACGAAGCTCTTTCCAAAATGAAGGATGTTATTTTGGAAGAAGTGAACATCAAAGAATTGCTTATCTTAACTGATGATTCTGAGATTGTTAGTAAATCTGCTAAAGCTAACTTCAAATCAAT
>JAVHOU010000200.1:0-10052 GCA_036170275.1 Ignavibacteriaceae bacterium | reverse complement strand
TCTAATCTTGAAACTCTTTCTTCAAGATTTTTTAGTAAAATTTCTGCATTCGAATCTTCTAACATTGCTGCCATGAATTTTACCTCTTAGTTTATGAACTAAATATTGCAACAATTAAGTTATTTATAAATTTTATTTTAACTTTTTTTCTCAATTCTTTTTACTAATAGGAATATGCTTAAAGCAAGAATACTTATAACTAATATTGATGCTATCAAACCGTATCTTCTAAAATAGTAATCATCAATAGCAGCTTTAGCCTCTTGAGTGACAAGCTTTGCAGTCGTTAATCCTTTACCATCAACAATTTCTTTGAACTTTTCTAAGTTAAAGGAATGGATCATTGTTCTGGATTCTAATCTTGCTTGTCTTACATCTCTGAGTTTGAATTTTGCATCACTTATTTCCATGCCTTTTTGTTCTGCATCATTTATTAATAAACCGGCTTTCTTTTCTTCAGATTCTAATCTAACCAGAAGTTCTTTCATTTGTGAAGCTATTAAATAACCTTTTTTATTTTTGTTTTCATCATGACATTTTGAGCAAACTGCTTCTTTATCAACGCCCAGCATATTAATAGTTGGTGAAAGTATTTCGTGGTTACCATGACAAGTCTCACATTCAGGATAATGATTTTCATCAAAAGCTTTTTTATGCGGGCTATTAGAAAACAATTCTGCATTTAAAGCATGACAGGTGCCGCAAACTTTTGAAATAGATTCCACACCTGGAGGGACTGCTCCGTGATTGCCATGACAGCTATTACAAGCAGGTGCGTTAATATCTTTCTTTTCTAACAACGCTTTACCGTGAACACTAAGTGCAAATTTTTGATATTGATCTGTAGGAATTTTATAATTTTTCATATACTCGGAATCGCTGTGACATTTAGAACAAGTCTTGGGAATATTTGTTGGATACACTTTTGAGTTAATATCTTTTACTGGTTTAATATCGTGACTTCCATGGCAGCTAGCACATTCTGCAACATGGCTATCACCTTTTAAATTCAGAATTCCATGCATACTAGTCTTATATTTTTGCAATTGATCGACAGGTAATGATGGATTATACGATCTCATAAAAATTTCATTACTGTGGCATTTAGAACAAGTTTTTGGAACATTTGTTGGATAAACAGGGGATTGAGGATTTTTTACAGATACAATTCCATGAGCATTGTGGCAGGTTATGCATTGAACTATGTGTTCTTTACCATCTAACGCGTTCTTCCAATGTACACTTGATTTAATATTTTCATATTGATTTGTGGGAAGATTCGAACCAAAATGTTTCATCTTTTCAGAATCAGCATGGCAGTTTACACACTTTTCAGAAATAGCATCACCCTTGGGAATGCCAGTATAACCTTTATGTGGATTCATTGCAGAATCCATATCATCACTAGTGCTATCTCCGCCATGGCAGCCAGCGCAGGAAATTCCTTTAAGATGATGAATATCATTTTTAAAAAGTTCAGCAGGTTTTCCGCCAACTACATCATGGCAAGTAAAACATTTATCCTCTGATGCTTTATTTTGAGCAAAGATGAGTACTGAAGAAAATGAAAAAAACAATAATGTTATTAATATATTTTTCATGATACCCATCCGAGAATCGTTAAGACTATTATAAATATAACAGCAAATAAACCAATATAATTGATTAAAACATTCCGCTGTCCTTTAGAACTCTTTCTATCCCAAAAGGGAACCATTAGCCACAAAATTCCAGCTAACCCAAAGAGTACGATACCGATAATTTCCCCTTCAACAAAAAGAATATTTGCCGGTAGATATTTCAAACTTTGAAACATAAACAGAAAATACCACTCGGGTTTGATACCGGCTGGTGCAGATGCAAAGGGATCTGCTTTTTTACCAAGCTCAGAAGGAAAGAACACTGCTAATATTGCAAGAAGGTTCAGAACTAATAACCAAAAAAGTAAATCACGAAGAAAGAAATTTGGGAAGAAAGGCATTTTCTTTTTTTCTTTTTTCTCTATATGCTCAAAGTGCATTGGTTCACTGATACCTTGCCTTTGAATAAGCAGCAAATGAATTGTTAAAAATATTGTAAATATGCCTGGAAATAATGCAACGTGAAAACCAAACAGTCTTGATAAAGTTGCCCCGTTTACATCATCACCACCGCGCATAAATATTTTTAGTGGTTCACCAATTATTGGAACTGCTCCTGCAATATCAGAACCAACTTTGGTTGCAAAAAAAGCAAGTTCATTCCATGGCAAAAGATATCCACTGAATCCAAAACCTAATGATAAAAAAAGCATTATCATTCCTGTAAGCCAGGTAAGTTCTCTTGGTTTGCGATAAGCCTTTTCAAAGTAAACGCTGAACATGTGAATGAATATTGAAAAGATAAATAGATTAGCCGACCAGGAGTGGATTGAACGAATTAACCATCCAAATTGAACTTTAGACATAATGAATTGAATACTTTCAAATGCTAAGTCAGCACTGCTTTTATAATAAAACAGAAGTAGAATACCTGTAACAACTTGGATAGTAAATAAGAATAGTGATAATCCGCCAAAGTAATACCAGATAGAGTGACGATGGACAGGCACATATTTTTTAGCCATAAAATTTACAAGGTCACTAAGCTGTAACCTTTCGTCTATCCAGGAATAAAGTTTTTTTAGTTGATTCATCATTTTATTCCTTAAGCTTTTTTAGAGATATAAATTTCTTCGCTCTTAAGATTAACTACGAAGGGATCCAATGGTCTTGGAGGAGGACCAGAAATGTTTCTTCCGGTAAGATCATATTTACCATTATGGCAGGCACACCAAATTGTGCCCATATCTTTTCTGTACTGAACTGTGCAATCCAAATGCGTGCAAACAGCAGAAAAAGCTACGAGCTTATCTTCAGCAGTTCTAATAAGTATAACCGGTTTATTTCCAAACCGGATTATCTTAAATCCCTCTTTTTCAATTTCAGAAAGTTTACAAGCTAATACACTTGAAACTTCAGCTTCATTTTGCTTGGGTGGTTTTAGAAAAGAAATTAATGGATATAAAATTGAAACAGCCAATCCGAGTCCGCTAATTGATAAAACGTAATTTAAGAAACTTCTTCTGCTCGTTTTATTCGCAGTGTTACTATCACTTTTCATAATTCATTTTCTCTTCTTTGGGATTATAAGTTATTATGATTTTTTATTCTGTATAAAATAGTTAAAAATATCAGATATTTTATAGTTATCGTAAAAAAAAATGAGGTAGATTGAAGTGAATATCAGTAATAAAATTTATTTTCATCTTTACAAAATATATTCCTGAATTTAAAAAGAAAGTGTGTTGTAATTTATTAGAGCGTCAAAAAGTGAATATTTTTTTTTTAGAATTAAGATACTATTCATCCTTTTTGATTACATTTTAGATAAAGTTAATATTTTTTTAGATCTCTTTAAAACATTTACAAAATCAGTTGATCTGTCGGGTCTAATTTTTATAAGTGATAAGAATTTATCATACTGATAAATAAAAAAATCTTAAAATGAAAGAAGCCCGCCTAAATATGAGCGAGCTCCTATTTGTACACCCGTCGAGAGTTGAACTCGAAACCTTCTGATCCGTAGTCAGATGCTCTATCCAATTAAGCTACGGGTGCAATTAAAAATAAAATTCTGGAACTACGAACCTACTCCATCGAATCGCACTGCTCAATCCAACTTGTCTCGTCGGAGAGAAACGAAGACGGATTAAGCTACGGGTGCTTATTAAAATTACTTACCAAATATAAAACAATTCTATCAAGCTTTAAAATAAAAAGGGTGTCTCTAAAGACACCCTTAAATTATTGAATCAAAACAGAATTACTTTGTTCTTGTGAATTCAATTCTTCTGTTTTTCTGTTTACCTTCTTTGGTCTTATTGTCAGAGATAGGTTTGTCTTCGCCATAGCCTTTTGTAGAAATTCTATCAGCGTTTATACCCTTACTAACTAACCAGGCTTTTACAGATTCAGCTCTACCTTGAGAAAGTTTTAGATTACTCTTTGCACTTCCATCACTATCAGTATGTCCGCTTATTTCAACAGAAATATCTGAATAGGTTTGAAGTGTTTTGAGAGCTTTCATCAAAGTATTTTCTGATTCTGGTTTAATTGTAGTTTTATTAACATCAAAAGTGATACCTTCTAGAACAATTGGAACACCAATCTTAACAACATCATCTGCTGGGTTAAGTGGATCTGTACCGCGTTTAACTTCTGTTCCATCATCTACAGAACCGCCATCAGTATCTTTGTTTAATGGATTGGTCTTGTAAGTAATTACTTCTTGTGAATCTGTTAAACCGTCACCATCAGTATCAGCTTTTAAAGGATCAGTTTTATACTTCATAACTTCTTCGCCATCTGTTAGTCCATCACCATCTGTGTCTGCTTTTAATGGATCAGTTTTGTATTTCATTACTTCATCACCATCTGTAAGTCCGTCTTTATCAGTATCTTTAACTAATGGGTCAGTCTTGTATTTCATTACTTCGTCACCATCAGTTAAACCATCACCATCTGTATCAACAACTAATGGATTGGTCTTATAAGTTTTAACTTCAGCAAAATCATTTAAACCATCACCATCAGTATCAACTTTTAAAGGATCAGTTTTGTAGGTCAAATATTCTTCACCATCATTTAAACCATCGCCATCAGTATCTGGATTATTTGGATCTGTTCCAATGCTTTTTTCGTCACATTTTCCTAATCCATCATTATCTTTATCTGATTTACAATTTTCACCCATAAAGGTTAAACCTAATCCTGCATTCAAATATGAATCCCAAATTTCATCTTTACCGCTTCTGTATCCATCTAAATCATAAGATGAAGACATTGCGCCGCCAATTGAAAAATCTAATAATACTCTTTCTGAAAGTGCAAATTCAGCACCGATACCAACAGGAACTATTGCGACCCAACCATTATCTTCAGTTGGTTTACCTGAGTTAACGCCAGTAGCTTTAGTATCAATACTAAAATTCATTACTCCACCACCGACATAGAAATATGGATTCCATCCTTTAACATCCCAAGGACTAATTCTGAATCGAAGGTTAATAGGAATAATGGTGGTTTTATATTCGCCAAAATCAGTACCTGATTCAAACATTGCTTTTCCGGTATAGCTTCCGTAACCACCAGTAAGCTGCATTTCTAAAGCTTTAGTTAATTCGAAAGAGAAAAAAGCCTCACCAAGATATGAGAACTTAAACCAATCGAATGAGAAATTATCGTTGCCTCCAAATCCTAAGTTAGCAAACTCATTTTCTGGAAAGAGTACATTTGCTCTTAATCCAAATTTAGTACCCCAGTCTTTAAACTGAGCTTCGGATGGCACCGTTGTAAATACAACCGCCATTAATATTAAGAAGTAAGTAAGTTTTTTCATTATTGGGTCCCTTTATATTGTTGGAAAAATTAATTACTAAATAGTACCGCTAAAGTCTCTTAAAATAATCTGAAAAATATAATAAGATTCTAATCATTATTTGAAAAATAAGTATATATCAGATATTCACAAAATAAAATTGGTTGTTTTTTGATGATCTGATATAATTCATTCAGATACTAAAAATTCACAATCCGATGGGATTTCGGGTTTGACCAATAAAACATCTTCTTTGGTTAGTGATACCTGACCAACTGGCATTCCTTTTCTTTTGGAAACATATTTTTTTAGAGTGTAAGATACGGAAGCCAAACCAAAGGTTTTTGATTTACTGTGATAAGCTGCTAATGATGCAACTTTTTTTAGAATACTTTTCGGAACTGCTTCTTTAACATTTTCCACCCGTAATATTACATGAGAACCAGATACCGATCGTGCATGAAACCAAAAATCATTTTGTTTTGCAAATTTGGTTGTCAGCAAGTCATTATTTGTGCTGTCTTTTCCAACATAAACATGATATTTTTTTTCAATTAAGTAATGTTTGAATTTACTACCTATGTCATCTTTAGGGGTTTCACTTTTTACATTTTTTATTTTTAACTCATCCATAATTAAATCCAGATCAATTACTGTTTGGGAAATATTAAATTTCAATTCTACACCTTTTAACTTTTCAAAATATTTTTGTGATTCAATTTTTAGTTTTAAAGATTTTTCAAAATTAATTCTAACATCTCTTGCTTTATCAAAATATTTTTTTGCATTTTGATTTGGTGTTAGCTTTTGATCCAATTTTACTGTAATCATATTACCGGATTCATAAATATCCACAATATCAACTTTACTCATTCCAGGTTTTATAAGATTCAAATTAATTAAAAGTAAATTTGCAGTTTTATTTAATTCATCTGCATGCGAACCTTTATCGATAACCATTTGAAGGTTACTTAATTTATTTGTTATTCTTTTAAGTTCCTTCTCTAAAGATGCTCTAATCTTTTTATGCTTAGATAATTTCTCCTCTAAAAAGTATTTTTTGGATAGGAAAATATTAAATGCAGGAATTAAATTATCGAAGGTTTCCTTTTTAAGCCCGGAAAATATTTTTAATTTATCAAAACCAATATGCTGCGCTCCTGATAATTCATCATTGTAAATCACCGGTTTTTCATCTTTAATAATTTTTAAAACTTCGATAAATGATTCAGCATTATTTTTTTCAATGTCGCTTCTCAATTTAACTTCATTTTCTATTTCACGTCCCACAAATGGAAATAGCTTTCGAATTTCCTCAATTGGTTTACCCGCAACTAAATTTTTATCAATCAGGTTAAAATGGTCTAAATAATTTTTTTCGATAAATTCGTTATTGAATCGTGTTAAATTTTCTCCATCCTCTCTTTTAAAAGATTCTAAAACTTTATTATAAAAATAAAATACATTAGTGAATTGCCCGCGAATTGCAAAATAAAGTTTTCCCTTATTTGTGGAAATTAAAATTATTCTGTCATCAGAAGCGATTAATACATCTGTAATAACAGCGCCTATTAGCTGAGGAAAGAAATCCATTGTGTTTTTTTTTGCACGGCTAAACCTATCGCGGAGATTTATGAAAGGTTCCGATGGATTAACTGACATTTCAAGGTAGAGATTGGGCTCATTACTCAATTGGATGATAAGCTTTTCTTTATCTTGTGAAAAAGCAGCTAAGATATTTTTATTTATAAGCTGCTGCCTTAACTCTAAAGAATATCTATTTAAATAGTAATAACTTCTAAACATAAGATTTTTACCTAATGCAATTTAAGTTATGCCCAACAAGAATAGAAATAATTAAAATCATATTGTTAAGAACGTTTGTTAAAAATAAGCTCAATTGATATATTTGAATCAATGAAAAAACTTCTCGAAAATCCTATCGTAAAAAAAGTCCTTATTGGATTAGGAATCTTCATTGTCCTAATATTGATATTAGATAATATCCTTCTTCCATTATATGTAAGTGGCAAGGCATCTGTAGTACCGAGTGTAGTAGGAATGAACGAAGATGAAGCAATCAAAACTTTGGAAGACGAAGATTTTGAACCAGTAATTGCAGATACAATTTTTGGAGTTTCTTTCTCCCCAGGTAAAATATTTTTGCAAAAACCTGAAGCAGGTAAAACCGTAAAAGAAGGAAGATCAATTTATTTATTTATCAGTGGTGGTGATCAAACGATTTCTGTTCCGCTTTTAAAAGGTAAGTCAGTGCTGGATGCAAGATTCGCATTAGAAAGAGTCGGGCTAAAACTTGGAGAGATTGAAGAAGTAGCATCATCTCAACCTAAAGATATGATTTTTGATCAGCAGTTTGCAGAAGGAACCAAACTAGGCAAAGGACAATCTGTAGGAGTTTCAATCAGTATTGGTAAAGGTTTCGGAAATATTGAAGTTCCAGATCTAATTGGCAAATCATTAACCGAAGCTAAAAAGATTCTTGCGGACAGTTCTTTAACTGTAGGTAAAATAAATTATCAATTTTCCAGTTCATTACTGCCTAATACAATATTGGATCAGTACCCCGCGCCGGGTAATAAATTAAATTCCGGCGATGCAGTTGATCTCTTTATAACAAAAGAGGGAACAGTTGAACAAAAAGATGAATATCCGGAATAGAATTATATGAAATTATTAGCACCCTCAATATTATCTGCAGATCTTTCAAACTTAGCTCAGCAAATTCGTTTAGTTGAAATGAGCGGAGCCGATTGGATTCATTGTGATATAATGGATGGTCATTTTGTTCCGAACATTACTTTTGGACCGGTATTAGTTGAGGCTGCAAGAAAATGTACTAAACTTCCTTTAGATGTTCATTTGATGATTGAAAATCCTGACAAGTATCTTGAAGATTTTAGAAACGCTGGTGCAGATATTATCTCTGTTCACTTTGAAGAGGTTGTGCATCTAAATCGAACAATCAATAGAATAAAGGAACTTGGTGTAAAAGCAGGTGTTGTAATAAATCCTGCAACCCCAGTATCTTGTCTTAAAGATATTGCTGAATATATTGATTTACTTTTAATCATGACTGTTAATCCTGGATTTGGCGGGCAAAGTTTTATTCCCAATTCTGAAAGACGAATCAGGGATGCAGTTGATTTACGAAAATCTTTAAACTCAAGCTTTCTAATTGAAGTTGATGGCGGAGTTAATAACAAAACAATTAAAAAAATACTTAAAGCTGGCTGCGACGTTTTTGTTGCGGGTTCATCTATATTTCATTCGGACAATATTCCGGCTGCTACGGTTGAATTAAAAAACATTATTTCTTCATAATGTGTATTTTATTTACGATTTAATTAAGCGGTTTATGACCGCTTTTTTTGTTAGAATATTTTTACGTTGGAAATAAATAATTTGAAGTACAATTAATTTATGATGAATAATATTTCTTACATATTTAATGGAGTTGAACTTAATTTTAATACCCCCAAAATAATGGGCATTGTAAATGTTACTCCCGATTCCTTTTCTGATGGAGGAAAATACTTCTCAGTTGATACAGCCGTCGATCATGCATTAGAAATGATTGATGATGGAGCTGATATTATTGATGTTGGCGGCGAATCTACCCGGCCTGGTTCTGATCCAGTATCTTTGGATGAAGAGTTAAATCGAACAATTCCAGTTATCAACAAAATATTATCTGTTAGAAAAGATATTATAGTTTCAATTGATACTACTAAAAGTGAAGTTGCACACCAGGCATTAAATAATGGTACTTCTATTATTAATGATATCAGCGGGTTAACTTTTGATGAAAGAATGATAAGTATTGCAAAAAAATTTGATGCTGGTTTGGTAATTATGCATATCAAAGGAAATCCAAAAACAATGCAGCAAAATCCAAATTACGATGATGTTGTTTCTGAAGTCCATAATTTTTTAAAGTTGCAAAGCGATAAAGCTTTTTCAAATGGAATAAATAAAATAATTATTGATCCAGGTATTGGATTTGGGAAGAGAATGCAAGATAACTTTGAGTTAATTAAAAGATTAGAAGAATTTAAATTAATTGGTTATCCAATAATGATTGGAGTATCCCGTAAATCATTCATAGGTAAATCGCTTGGTCTTGAAACTATTGAAAGAGACACAGCAACGGTAGTACTCGAAACGATTTCAGTATTAAAATCCGCAAGAATAATTCGTACTCATAATGTAAAATATTGCAGCCAAATGGTTAAATTAGCTAACAACTTTATTGATGATTGATGATAGATCTTTTTAAAATTGGTTTTCTAACCATAACACTTTCCGATGTAATCGATATTGCAATTGTATCCTTTATTTTTTATAAATTATATACAATTTTAAGGGGTACGATTGCTGCGCAAATTTTTGTTGGCTTATTAATTATTTTATTCTTTTCATTCATATCGCAATCGTTAAACCTTAGAGCAGTAAGCTGGCTACTAAAGTTAATTACCGATATTTGGGTTATTGCTTTCGTAATTTTATTCCAACCGGAAATAAGAAGATTACTAGTAATTTTAGCCCGTAATCCTATATTCAAAGTATTTAATAAAACCGAATCTCATGAATCTACCGACGCAATTGTTGAAGCAGCTTTTGAAATGTCGCAGCAT
>JAVHOU010000199.1:0-1955 GCA_036170275.1 Ignavibacteriaceae bacterium | reverse complement strand
AATATAATTATGCAACTCTAATTTTGGAGAATTTATGTCTGAACAAGCAAATCAAAAAAATCATTTTAAAGTTTTAATTATTGGTTCTGGTCCTGCTGGATTAACTGCCGCAATTTATACTGGTCGAGCAAATCTTAATCCAGCTATTTTTGAAGGAATGCAGCCAGGTGGACAGTTAACAATTACAACAGAAGTTGAAAACTATCCAGGATTTGAACACGGAATTACTGGTCCTGAATTAATGGATGTTATGCGTAAACAAGCTCTACGTTTTGGTGCGCAATCTTTCTTTAAAGAAATTACCGAAGTGGATTTATCTAGTCGTCCTTTCAAAGCAAAATCTTATGATGAAAATTACACTGCTGATTCGATAATCATCTCAACTGGTGCTACAGCAAAATTACTTGGTTTAGAAAGTGAAAATAAATATATGGGTTACGGTGTTTCTGCCTGCGCAACTTGCGATGGATTTTTCTTTAAAGGATTAAAAATAATTGTTGTCGGTGGCGGTGATACAGCAATGGAAGAAGCAAACTTCTTAACAAAATTTGCAAGTGAGGTTACAATCATTCATAGACGAGATGAATTCCGTGCATCAAAAATTATGACAGAGCGTGCACAGAAAAATCCAAAGATAAAATTCTTAACCAATAAAATAATTAAAGAAGTTATTGGTGTTGAGGAAGATGGAAAGAAGCGAATGACCGGCGTTATTCTGGAGGACACTAAAGATAATTCAACCGATGAATTTAAAGCTGATGGAATGTTTCTTGGAATTGGGCATCAACCCAATACAAAGTTATTTAAAGGATTATTAGATATGGATGAAACAGGGTACTTAATTACAAAACCCGGTTCAACTTATACCAACATTGAAGGTGTTTTTGCTGCTGGTGATGTTGCTGATCATACTTATCGGCAGGCAGTAACTGCTGCTGGTACTGGTTGTATGGCCGCTTTAGATGCAGAGCGCTGGTTGGAAGCACAGGAATAAAATAAAAAACGAATTAAGAATAACGAACAAGGAATTATGATTTTAGAAGTTTAAGCTCAATCAACTTCATCATTCAATATTCCTTGTTTAATATTCTAATATAAATCATAAGATAGAACTCGATTCCATTACATCAGTTATTTTTCTTTTTCAATTTATCCGTTAAAATATTTGCAAGAACAAATCCGATTCCAGTTCCGACAAAAAGTGAAAATGGGATCCAATATTCTTTAGATGTTGCGTCCTGTAACATCATCCCGATTCCTAATCCCAAACCAAAGAAAATTGAAATTATCCCAATCTTCATTAACCAAAGTCCATCACGTTTTTGTTCGAAAAATTGTTTGATCTCTTCTGCTGATAAACCTTTCTCAATAAGCATTTGCTTTTCTTTTGACTTTAAATAGAAATACACAATTAAGATTACTCCAACTACCAGAAATAATATTATTGGAATGAATACTGCAACTACTTCTTCACGCATTTTAATTCTCCTTTGTTTTTAATTCTTAAGACAATAGTATTTTATTTTTGGTTACATAATTGATTCATCTGTAACATTTGACTGAAGATTTATATTGAAGGTTACAAATTGATTCTATAGATATTTCAAACTAAATTTCTACCATACTTAGATGTTTGTAACCTTTGCCAGGATGAATCAGTCTATTATGATAATGAAAAACCTTACCGATGCTGAGATTATTGAATCCGTAAAAAAAGGTAATACAGCGGATTATTCTATACTTATAGATCGTTATAAGAATAAAGCATTCTCTATGCTCAAACGAATATTAAAGAATGAATTTGATGCAGAAGAAGTTTTAATGGATTGTTTTTTGAAAGCTTATAATAACCTTAACAGTTTTAAATTTGAATCAAAGTTTTCAACATGGTTTTATCGGATAGTTTATAATACAGCATTAACAAAGCTATCAAGCACAAAAAGAAAAATTGAAAA
>JAVHOU010000198.1:0-34369 GCA_036170275.1 Ignavibacteriaceae bacterium | reverse complement strand
AAAAAAGAAAGAAACAATTATTATTAATTTTGTCAACTTTTTTTAGGACGAGTCATCCTACTTTATCTCTATAACATCATACTCGCGCATAAATTTTTCTACAAGCAAAACATCCTCTTCGCTTCCGATAAAAATTGGTGTACGTTGATGAAGAGAAATTGGTTGAACCTCTAACATTCGCTGTTTTCCGTTTGATGCTCTTCCGCCGGCTTGCTCTACAATAAATGCCATTGGATTACACTCATACATCAATCTTAATTTGCCATTAGGACTTCTGGAATCAGCGGGGTACATAAAAATTCCGCCATATAAAAGATTACGATGAATATCTGCTACCATTGAGCCAATGTAGCGTGATGAATAAGGTCGTTGAGTTTTGGGATCTTCTTCCTGCAGCCACTTAATATATTTTTTTAATCCAGGATGCCAGTAAAGATAATTACCTTCGTTAATACTGTAAATCTTAGACTTTTGGGCAGTTCTAATGTTAGGGTGGGATAAAAGAAATTCGCCAAATGATGGGTCTAAAGTAAAACCATGCACTCCATTTCCAACAGTGTAAACAAAGATCGTGCTTGAACCATAAATGATATATCCTGCGGCAACCTGCTTCAATCCTGGTTGTAAACAATCTTCCATCGTTCCAGGTCCGCCATCGGGAGAAATTCTTCTGTAGATAGAAAAGATAGTTCCGATACTTATGTTGGCATCTATATTAGAAGAACCATCGAGCGGATCAAAAAGCAATACATATTTGCCAATAAAAAATTCTGGTGGAATGTGAATAATATCTTCTTCTTCTTCAGATGCCATTATGCAAAGGTGTCCGCCATGATCCATCGCTTTAATCATCATTTCGTGCGCATAAATATCAAGCTTCTTTACTTGCTCTCCGTGCACATTTTCATTACCGGTAAATCCAAGTATATCAACAAGTCCGGCTTTATTTACTTCAAGCGAAATTACTTTTGCTGCAAGAGAAAGATCGTGAAGCAGATCAGATAACTCGCCGGTAGCTTGCGGGTACTTTCTTTCTTCTTCATAAATGTGGCGGGCGAGAGTATTAAATTTTACTTTTTCCATTTTGTTCCTCCCATAAAAATATTTTAGTTAAATTTTGCTATTTCCTGATCTTTATACTGCAGCTGATACAGCTTGTAATAAATGCCGCGCTTTGCAAGCAGTTCTTGATGGTTGCCGATCTCTTTTATTTCACCTTTATGCAGAACAATTATTTTATCAGCATTTTGTATTGTTGAAAGACGATGAGCAATTACAATTGCTGTTCTTCCAACTAAAAGTTTTTCAATTGCAGTTTGAATCAACTGCTCGGTTTCTGTATCAATGCTTGAAGTTGCTTCATCCAAAATTAAGATTTTTGGATCATAAGCTAAAGCACGTGCAAAAGAAATTAATTGTTTTTGTCCCACGCTTAAAGTTGCACCCCGTTCTTTTACTTCTTCTTCATATTGATTTGGAAGATTGGAGATAAATTTATCTGCACCGACAGTTTTTGCCGCATCAATTATTTTTTCTATTCCTATCTCATCATTATCCATATTTATATTGGATCGAATAGTACCGGAGAAAAGGAAAACATCCTGCAAAACAATTGAAATATATTTCCTTAAATCACGCTTATCAACATTACGAATATCAATTCCATCCAATAAAACAGCACCTTTGTTAATGTCGTAAAATCTTGTGAGAACATTTATCAATGTGGACTTGCCTGCACCGGTGTGACCCACTATTGCAACAGTTTCGCCGGGATTAATGTTGAAGTTGATATTTTTCAATACATAATTTTCATCATCATACGCGAACCAAACATCTTTGAATTCTATTTTGCCTGAAATTCCATTAAGCTTTACGGCGTCCTCGGGGTTTTTTATAAATGTTTGATTATCAAGCAGCTTAAAAATTCTTTCTGACGAAGCCATTGAAGTTTGAAGTATGTTATACTTTTCAGAAAGATCACGAATCGGACGGAAGAACATTTCAGTATATTGAATGAACGCAAACAATATACCAATAGTTAAATTACTTTGAATAATTTCCCCGCCACCGTACCAAACAATAAGTGCTACAGCGACTGAACTCAGCAATTCAACAGTCGGGAAAAATATAGCGTAATAAAAAATCGATTTTATATTTGCTTCTCGGTGATCAGCATTTATCTCTGAAAACTTTTTGAACTCATCAGCTTCTTTTCGAAATATCTGAACGACGCTCATTCCGGTTACGTGTTCCTGCATATATGAATTTAATTTTGCAAGATGGTAACGAACATCGCGATAACTTTCTCTTACTTTTTTTCTAAAGAGAAACGTACCATAAATTAGGACAGGCAGTACGGAAAGAGTTACGAATGAAAGCGGAATATCCATAAAAAACATAAAGCCGAGTATCCACAAAATTATAAACACATCACTAAACACCATTACTATTCCAGACGAAAATAATTCGCTTAGTGATTCCACATCATTAGTAGCGCGCGTAACAATTCTACCAATCGGTGTGCGATCGAAAAATTTTAATGCAAGTTTTTGCGTGTGTTCAAAAATTTGTGTGCGGATATCGTAAAGAGTTCTTTGTCCGAGATATTGTGTGTAATAAGTTAAAAAGTATTGGACAACAGCCTGCAGCAAAAGTGATGCAAACAGTGCCGCACCAATCAACATCAAACCATTATAATTTGAATTAACAATATAATCGTCAATCGCAATTTTTGTAAGGTAAGGGCGCAGCGGTCCGAGTGCCGCAACCAGCACATTGAGAATAATGGCGAAGACAACGTACTTTTTGTAAGGCTTAATGTATGTAAGAAGCCGCTTCATCAACTTTGAATCGTATGCTTTACCTAATATTTCGTCGTCGTGTTTTTTATCGTTCATAAAAAATATTTATTATTATTCTAATTAAATTCTAAGAGTTTTAAAGGTTTTATAAAATCTCACAAAAGTCATTTCGAAGAAGTCCTCGACTGAGAAATCTTCTTTAAAAGTAGGGTCAAGATTTCTCCCTCCCGCCTTGACTGCGTCAGCGGGCAGGTTGGTCAAAATGACTAATCATAATTTATGCAACAAACTCTAAAAGCTGTGGCATTAAAAATCAATTCAGCTCTTCCAATTCTTTTTCCAATAATTGCTTGTAATGCAAATCTGCATAAAGCCCATTTAATTCAACAAGTTCATCGTGCGTACCTTGCTCAGCTATTTTCCCGTTTGCAAGCACAACAATATTATCAGCATCTTTAACAGTAGAAATTCTATGGCTGATAATTATACTTGTTCTGTCTTTCATAAATTCTTTTAGGTTTTTTAAAATTTCCTCTTCAGTGTGAGTATCGACTGCTGAGAATGAATCATCAAGAATTAATATTTTGGGATCGACAGCAAGTGCACGTGCAAGTGATGCTCTTTGTTTTTGTCCGCCTGAAAATGTTATTCCTCTTTCACCAACAATTGTTTCATAGCCTTTGGGAAAAGATTCGACATCCTTATTAAAGTTTGCAATGCGTGCTACAACTTCGACCCTTTGTTTATCAACTTCTCTTAATCCATAAGCGATATTTCCGTAAACAGAATCAGAGAATAAAAATGATTCCTGCTGAACAACTGCAACATTAGTTCGTAGAACATCAAGCGGAATATTCTTAATATCCTTCCCATCAATAAAAATATTTCCTGAAGTAATATCATACAATCTTGGAATTAAATTAATCAAACTTGTTTTACCAGAACCTGTGTGTCCAACAATTGCCAGCGTTGAACCAACAGGAATTTTAAGATTAACATCTTTTAAAACTTCTGGTAAGGAATCTGAATATCTGAAAGAAACATTTCTTAATTCAATTTCACCTTTTAAATCTTTTACGGTAATATCTGCTGATGATAGATCCTGAATCTCATAAGGCTCATTTAAAATTTTATTTAAACGTTTCATACTTGCTTCGCCTTGCTGGATAATATTCATCACCCATCCAAAGGCAATTACCGGCCAGATTAAAATTCCGAGGTAAACAATAAACGCGGTAATATCACCAAGATTCATTTCTCCGCTTATTACTTTTCCACCCCCAATCCATATAACAACTATGATTGAGATACCGGTAATCATATAAAGTATGGGCATTATAAAGGCTTGTATGCGAACAAGATTCATATTCTTGCGAAGATATTCTTTACTGAGTTCATTCCATCTTTGTATTTCGTTTGCTTCACGCACGTAGGATTTGATTATACGAATCCCTGAAAAATTTTCCTGTGCGCGTGTGGTTAATTCAGAAAAATTTTCCTGAATCCTTGTGTACTTCTCGTGAATTAATTTTCCAATTCTATAAACTCCATAAGATAAAATCGGCAGAGGCAACAGCGAATAAATAGTAAGTGGAAAATTTATTGAGACCATTATTGCAACAACAATAATCAATCTAACAATTGTATCTATGGAATACATCACGGAAGGACCAATGAACATTCTGACAGCATTGATATCATTGGTTGCGTGAGACATTATATTGCCCGTTGAGTTATTCTGGAAATATCTAAGTGGAAGTTTCTGAATGTGTTCCCAAAAATCACCGCGCAAATCATACTCGATTTCTCTTGATACTACGATGATTGTTTGGCGGATTAAGTATCTGAAAATTCCTGCAACGATAGAAGTAGCAACAATTAAAAGTGCATACTTAAGTAATTGTTGATTACTTACATTATTGCGTAAATCATTTATGGCATCTTTCAATAAGATAGGCAGATAAACAGTACCAGCATTTGAGATAAGAATGAAAAGCATTCCCCAAAACAATTTGGTTTTATATTTAATAAAATATTTTTTTAGTGTTAAAAGGTTTTTCATTGATAAAGTTTAGTTGTAAGATTTTGATTTAGAGAAAGATACTTTTTTTATTGCTCAATGGCATTACTAATATAAAAATCCCCGAACTATTTCGGGGTGATATGAATCATTTAATTATTTAGTCATCCCGAACTCGTTTCGGGATCTTCCATTTAATTGTAAGATGCTGAAACAAGTTCAGCATGACATTAGTCAATTAAATTAAACCCTGTGTACTTGTGCAAAGCTTTGGGAACTATAACTTTTCCTTCCGGTGTTTGATAATTTTCTAATAGCGAAACCATCAATCGGCTTGTTGCTAAACCGCTGCCATTAAGTGTATGAACGAACTCAGGTTTTTTAGTTTGTTCGTTACGGAAACGAATATTTGCTCGGCGTCCTTGAAAATCTTCAAAGTTACTGCAGGATGACGCTTCCAGCCATTTATTTTCTGCTGGAGACCATGTTTCAATATCATAACATTTTGCTGCGGAAAAACTTAAATCCCCGGAACATAACAATAAAATTCTGTAAGGAATATTTAATGCTTGCAAAATATCTTCAGCGTCTTTTACGAGTAACTCTAATTCATCGTAAGAAGTTCCTGGTTTAACAAATTTCACCATTTCAACTTTATTAAATTGATGAACTCGTAAAAATCCTTTTGAGTCTTTTCCATAAGAACCAGCTTCTCTTCTAAAACAGGCAGAGTAGCCGACATATTTTATAGGTAAATCTTTTTCATTCAGTATTTCATCACGATGAATATTTGTTATCGGTACTTCCGCGGTTGGAATTGCATACAAGCCATCTTTTTCAATAGTGTACATATCTTCTTCCATCTTTGGAAGCTGACCGGTGCCGCGCAAAGATTCTTTGTTTACAAGAAATGGAGGAAAGATTTCTGTGTAATTGTGATTTTGTATATGATAATCAAGCATAAAGTTGATTAGCGAACGCTCGAGTGTTGCGCCTTTACCTTTGTAAACAGGAAAACCAGAACCGCTGATTTTTGCACCTCGCTCAAAATCAAGTATGTTTAATTTCTTTCCAAGGTCAACATGATCCATCGGGTTAAAATCATTTTCAAATTTAAATCCTTCAGGTAACCAACGCCTTACTTCAACATTTTCTTCTGCAGATTTTCCAACTGGAACAGATGAATGTGGGAGGTTTGGAATGAATCTCAAAATTACATCAATCTCTTCTTCAATAGTTCTTAACTTTCCATCATACTCAGCGATCTCATCACCAACACGTTTCATCTCTGCGATTATTTCTGTGGCGTCTTGTCCGGATTTTTTCATCTGTCCAACTTGCTGAGAAACCTGGTTACGTTTGGATTTTAACCCATCAGCATGTGCGATTATATCTCTGCGTTGTCTATCAAGCTCAAGTAGTTCATCAACACGATCTTTCTCGTTTTTGTTGGCGATGCCTTGCTTTACCTTATCAGGGTTTTCACGAATAAGTTTTATGTCTAACATTTATTACTTCCTCAATTAAAAAAATAGAACGCAGATTACACAGATTTAGCAGATCAGCGCAGATCAGGATAATCAGAGCAATCTGCGTTCTATTGTGTTTTTACTTTATTACAATATTATAAATTTTATTTTTTACAAAAATCTCTTTTACTATTGTTTTACCATCTGTGAATTTGGTTACTTTTTCATCGGCAAAAACAAGAGGCTTAACAGTATTTTGCTCACTGTTCATTGGGGCAGGAACAGTTGTGCGCAGCTTACCATTAATCTGCACCGCAATGTTTACAGTATCTTCGACTAATGCTTCTTTATCAACCTCAAATAAAACTGGTTTCTCAAAGATTGATTTTTCATTTCCAATTATCTGCCAGCATTCTTCACCAAGATGCGGTGCAACTGGTGCAAGCATCCAAGCAAATCTTTGCAAAACATAGCTCTGGACTTCTTTACTGCAACCTTCCAAAATTTTAAGTTCGTTTATCAATTCCATTAAAGAAGCAATCGCAGTGTTAAATCTAAAATGTTCAATCTCTTCATTAAATTTTTTTAAAGTCTGATTTACTTTGCGATAAACTTTTTTTTCATTATCCGCTAAAGTTGAAATATCATATTTGTCTTTACCGGATGTTTGTTTGATAATATCTTTATACTGGCTAAACAATTCATAACTACGAATTACAAATCGCTCAACACCGGAAATTCCTTTATCGCTCCAATCGCCGCCTTGATCGTACGGACCCATAAACATTAAGTACATTCTAAAAACGTCTGTGCCGTACTTAGATGTAAACTCATCAGGATTTACAACATTGCCGCGCGACTTGGACATCTTAGCGCCATCTTTAGTGATAACACCTTGATGAACAAGTTTTGCAAATGGTTCATCGCTGTTAACCAGACCAATATCACGCAAAAATTTATGAAAGAATCTTGCATACAAAAGATGCATAACGGAATGTTCTTTACCACCAACATACATATCAACAGGTGTCCAATTTTTTGCAAGCTCTTTATCAAATGCAGCAGTTGAAATTTTGGGATCGAGATAACGAAGATAATACCATGATGAATCTACAAATGTATCCATTGTATCCGGATCGCGTTTAGCATCTGCACCGCACTTTGGACATTTAACATTAATGTATTTTTCATTTCTTGCAAGCGGAGATTCGCCGCCGAGTTTAAAATCAACATCGTAAGGAAGCAAAACGGGTAATTCGTTTTCATCAACTGGAACTTCACCGCAAGTTGGGCAATGAATAATTGGAATTGGTGTTCCCCAATAACGTTGACGGGAGATTAACCAATCACGTAAACGATAATTGATTTTTCCTTTACCAAAATTATTTTCCTCGAGATACTTTATAACTTTTGTTATTCCTTCATCAGAACGAACTCCATTAAACTGAGCTGAATTGACCATCGTACCAACTTCTGTAAAAGCTGATTCTAATTCATCATTTTCATTTGTTTCATCCTGTAAAATTACTTTGCGGATAGGAAGATTAAACTTTTTAGCAAACTCAAAATCTCTTTCATCGTGAGCAGGCACAGCCATAACACAACCAGTTCCGTATGTAATAAGAGCATAATCAGCAATCCAAACAGGAATTTTTTCTCCGTTTACAGGATTGATAGCAAACGCACCAGTTGGAACTCCAGTTTTTTCTTTTACAGTTGATGTACGTTCAATCTCGGTCAACTTTTTTGTCGATTCGCGATAAGCATTAACACCAGCTTTAAATTCTGGTTTTGTGATTTTATCAACAAGAGAATGTTCCGGTGCAAGTACAACATAAGTAACACCGAATAAGGTATCAGGTCGAGTTGTGAAAACTTTTATTTCTAAATCTTCTTCTTTGTCATTTCGACCGGAGGGAGAAATCTTAGTGCCAATATGAGTTGAAGATTTCTCATCCCGAATGCTTTCGGGATCCTTCGAAATGACAGTATTAGAGTTATCATTTTCATCAATGACGACCTTAAAAGTAACTTCAGCACCTTCACTTTTGCCAATCCAATTTTTTTGTTTTAAAATTGTTTCATCAGGCCAATCAATTTTGTTGTGTCCATCAAGAAGTTGCTCTGCATAGTCCGTAATCTTAAAAAACCATTGATAAAGATTTTTCTGTATAACGGTTGTTCCGCAGCGCTCGCAGCAGCCATCTACAACTTGTTCATTTGCAAGAACAGTTTGATCATTCGGACACCAATTTACGGGTGCATTTTTTCTGTAAGCTAATCTGCGTTTGTACATCTGAAGAAAAATCCATTGATTCCATTTATAATATTCAGGAGCGCAAGTCATCAGTTCTGCATCCCAATCATACATACAACCCATTTTCTTAAGCTGTTCACGGATGTCATCAATATTTTTTAATGTACTGTCCTGCGGATGAATCCCAGTTTTGATTGCATAATTTTCTGCGGGCAAACCAAAAGCATCATAACCAATCGGTTCAAAAACATTGTAGCCCTGAAGTTTTTTAAATCGCGCCCAGCTATCAGTTGGTCCATAATTATACCAATGCCCGATGTGGAGTTTTGCACCTGAAGGATAAATAAACATTACAAGCGTATAAAGTTTTCTTTCTGTTTTAGATAAATCGGTTTTGTAAGTTTTATTATCTTCCCAAAATTTTTGCCATTTGGATTCTATTTCTGTAAAAGGATAACGCATTTATTATATTATAATTGTTGAAAAATGTCCAAAGGACTCCTTTGTAGAAGCCAAATTTAGCTATTTGATAAGGGAATTCAAATTAAGAATACTTGAAGTTCCCTTTGATTTTATGGATAAGAATTTGTCAGAGGATATTAAGTTCAAGCAAAATTATCAGCATCTAAAAAAA
This sequence comes from Ignavibacteriaceae bacterium, assembly GCA_036170275.1. Lineage (GTDB taxonomy): Bacteria > Bacteroidota > Ignavibacteria > Ignavibacteriales > Ignavibacteriaceae > IGN3. The sequence continues at coordinate 25,188 of JAVHOU010000198.1, read as the reverse complement.
ATTGTGATAGATTACTTTTAAAAATTAAAAGTAATTATTTTTACTAAAGTTTTTAGATTTACTTATTTTACTTTTATCACAACAAACGTTACATCATCATCCGGCTCTACTCCGTTTATCCATTGAGATGCCGAGTTTTTTAAATGATCAACTATCTCGTCCGGGTCTTTCTTTGCTACCGACTTAAATTCTTCTTTAACTCGTGCATAACCATATTGTTTATCATTCTCATTCTTTAATTCAGCAAAGCCATCAGTCATGAGCAAAAGCGTATCACCTTTTTCATATTTAATTTCTTTCAGTAAATATTTAGTTCCTTTCATTGCTCCTAAAGGCATATTATTACTAACAAACTCACCAGCCTTCTGAGACTTATTTCTAAAATATAAAAGCGATGGCATTCCGGCATTAGTAGCGATAACTTTTTCTGATGTAATTTGAACTCCCATTAATGGCATCATCAATCTTCCAAGATGCATATCTTTTATCGAGCTGTTCGAGTTTTCAAAAAAATGTTTCAATTCAATATTCATTCTATTAGAAATGAAAAATGATTTCATGATTGAAACCATCATTCCCGACATCATTCCGTGACCAGTCGCATCACCAACTAGAATTGTTAAAGTACCATCTGGTTGAACATAAAAATCATAATAATCTCCGCCAACTTCCGTTGCTGTTTTCATATAAACAGCAATATCAAGATGAGGTAATTTAGGAAGCTCTTTTGGAAGCATCGATAATTGCAGTTGACGTGCATCTTCAAGTTCCTTCGTCTTACGGTCATTCTCAGCCTGAATAATTTTATTCTGTGCTTCTGCCTGCTTCAAATCATTAAAACGAGTGTAGGTTAGATTAAATACAGCAGCAAATCTTTTCAGCAGATCTTTAGTTTCCTCCTGTAATAAATCAGGCGATGCAATACCGATAAAACCTTTAGAGAAATACGCGATGTTTTGTATTCTTCGTTTTTGTGAAAGTCCACCTTTGAAAGGAACATTGATTTTGCTAAGATGTTTAAAATATTCTTCAAGTTCTTTTCCTTGCATATCAATTGTTATGGATTTTTCTTGTTTTTTCCAACCTTCATACATTTTATTAAAAGAAGCGTTCTCAGCAAGATCTGCTTTAAAAACGGTACTCACTTTACTTCCGTCTTCATCAGTTATCCAGAATTCGCAAATTCCTGTTTCATCCTTAATAATAGCTATATAAATACGATTGGGTTCAACGCCGAGGTTAATTAATTGTTTAAATACAACCGCAGATGTTTCTGCAAGTTCATCGCTCTGCTGCATTGCCATAGTTCTGCTTCTTACTCTTTCAAGCGCTGCTTCTATTTGTGCTTCTCTTGCCTGTGCTTCTGCTTTTTTAAGATCAAGGAAGCGGGTATAAGTTGATTTAAAAACTCCTGCAAATCGAAGCATGATTTCAGTCTCAAACTCAGAAAGAGTTGTGGGCGTTAGCACATACATCATTCCGTAATTAAAATAAAAGCTATTGGTGTATTCTGATATTGTATTTACGAGAACTTGATCATTAATTCCTCTTGACGAGGTCTCTTTGGAAGTAACTGCCTGGTAATATTTTTGAAGTTCTTCCCCATGTAATTCACCAATAAAATAAGGATCACCTTTGCGCCAGGACTCCACAACCCGGGTTATAAGAGGATGCTGGTAGTATGCAATTTTTCCAATAACCAGTATTACTTTACCATGCTCATCAATATGTGAGCTCCAATCTTCCATCGATTCTGATTCATCGTCCATGATGAGAAAACCACATGTTCTTGGTTTAATACCCAATTTCAATAGTTGTTCAAAGAGCAGCATGGAAGTATCGGCTAATTCATCACCTTGATGCATCGCCATCGTTCTTGAACGAACTTTTTCTAGTGCCGCCTCAATCTGCGCTTCACGAGCCTGCGCTTCTGCTTTTTTGAGATCTAGAAAACGGGTATAGGTTTGTTGGAATACTTTTGCAAAGCGCATCAGCGTGGCATTCTCTTCATCTGAATAAGGAGTACCCGAAAAATTCTCGATGTACAGGCAAACATTGTCTAACAATACAGTGGATCCCGCAAGGCCAGGGCAACTAAAATAAAATTCCTTTGCTTCCTCCGGCAATCCTGGGATATACTCAAAAAGTTTTTGATAAAATTTATTTTTTTCTTCAAAACTCAGATTGGTGGCAAAGAAATCCTCTCCTTTTTCTTTTGCTTCATTAAAACGATTGTAATACACAGAATCAAAATAAGGAACTGTTACCTGGGAGGGAACCCCGAGCGGATCAGCTATCCAAATATTGTAATCATCCCTTGCCTTATAATCTATAACAAACCCTGTGTGTTCAACTTTGATATTTAAGTGAACGAATTGTTCGTATACAACCTGGATCACCTCTTTGAGCTCATCACTTTTTTGCATACCCATTGAACGACTTCTTACTCTTTCCAATGCTGCTTCAATCTTTGCTTCTTTTGCCTGGGCTTCTGCTTTTTGCAGATCAAGAAAACGGGTATAGGTTTGGTCAAATACCGAAGCAAAACGTTTGAATATTTCGTAAGCGTCAGAAACAGGTTCCAAAGTGATAAAAAGTAAATTACCATTGGAGAAATTAAATACATTATGCACCTGGTGTGCCGGAGTTACGATACCTGCTGCTTCAGATTTCTTAAATGCTTCATTTAACAATGGGAATGACCTTAGATACTTATAATAACCTTGCATTTCCTCGCCTGTAAAATCATGAATGACATAATCGTCTTTCTTTTTCCAGGATTCATATTGCTGCTGGTGCCACTTTATTTCATTGACGGGCATTCTGAATGGTGGGTTAATAGAGCCATTGGCATTACACATCCAGGATACCAGGTCTTTATCATTATTTTCCCAAACTGTAAAGCCGCTGCTATAAGATTCAATACCCAATGATCTTACTTGTTGAAAAAGTAACGATGCAACTTCACCCAATTCATCACTTTTTTGCATCGCCATCGTTTTGGCCCGTACTCTTTCTAATGCTAATTGAATCTGTGCTTCTCTTGCCTGTGCTTCTGCTTTTTGCAGATCAAGAAAACGGGTGTAGGTTTGATTAAAAACCAGCGCAAAACGTTCCAGAACATTAATCTTTTCTATAGGCAGTGGCTCAATCGTAGACATAATAATAAATCCCTGTGAGAAAAAAGCTATACTGTGCACTCTGCGATTCTCCTTTAACACTTCTTCATTTACAAACATGTGCATTTCTTCTCGTACATATCTAATCCATGCAATTAATTCCTTTCCTGAAAGATCTATAACTAATGACCTTTTCTTTGCTTTCCACGCGCTATAAATTTTTGACCAGGTGGTTGGTTCATCAATGCTGGCTTTAAATATGTTGCTGATTTTATTTCCAACCTGATCGGTTGACCAGAGTTCAATCGATCTAACATCCTCTTTTACGATGCCAATAGTCGTTCGATCCGGGGCATAGCCCAATTCATTCAGTTGCTGAAAAAGAACGGCTGCCGTTTCTGAAAGTTCACTACTATGATGCATAGCCATAGTTCTTGCACGAACCCGTTCCAATGCTAATTCATTCTGAGCTTCTCTTGCCTGTGCTTCTGCAAGAGCAATATCCATAAAGCGCTGATACGATAAACTGAAAACATTTCTGAAACGCTTTAGCAACTCAAGTTTTTCTGCATTAATAGAACTGAATGTTGAAATTCCAATAGAGCCAGTTCCGATTGAATAAAAATAATAGTACAGGGCGGAAGATTCATTTATCCTTGGATCATCCTTTTCTCCGATTTTATTCCTGAACTCTTTCCAGTCTTCTAAATCTTTTCCTGTGAAAGACGTTTCAGAGAAAGCATCATTTGCACTTCTGATTTGCTTTATTTGTTTTTCAATTACAGGATGAATATTGTAAGTTAAATGATTAATGCTTTTTCCAATCTCATCGGAATAATCATAATTCTGAAAAGTACCTTTCTCGTCATTATGAATATTGATCATCGCATTTCTTATCTCATCGAAACCCAATTTGTGAAATTCTTTGAACAATACTTCGCAGATATTCAGCAGATCGTCGGGTTTATTCATACTCATAGCCACAGCTCTTGCTTTTTCCAAAGCGGCTTCAATCTTTGCTTCTTTTGCCTGTGCTTCTGCCTGTTGAATATCCATAAACCTTCGGTACGCTAGTTCAAACACATTGCGGAATCGTTTGAATAAATTAATTTCTTGTTCATTTAATGGAGCATAGGTGGACATTCCTAAAGCCACAGGACCTAATGAATACCAATAGTAGCTAAGCGATTCAGCAGTTTCTAAGAAAGAGTCAGCAAACTGGTTAGTTGTTTTCTGATAAGCATACCAGTCCTTAAGTTCTTGGCTCCTTAAAGTTTCACTAAAAAGTTCTTCCACGCCTTTCATCATTTTGCTGGCAAATGACTCCTGAAGTTCATGAGTCCTATAATCCACTTCGGTAATTAATGTTTTATTATGTTTTGTATAATATTCAAAATTTAGATAAGTCTTTTTTGTTTCGTAGAAAATAGCGGTCTGAACGTTACGAATTTCATTTACGCCAAGAGATTGTAATTGATCAGAAATAATTCTGCAAACATCCAGCATATCAGTCGGTTCCCTCATAGCCAATGCTGATGAGCGGACCTTTTCAAGTGCGGTTTCAATTTCCAACTCTCTGTTCTTGTTCAATAACTCAGAAGTTTTTTCCTCAACAAGTTTTTGAAGTTCATCATTTTTTCTTTGCCATTCATTTACAAGCCATGCATCGGTTTCAGCCGTTGTTTCAGTCGGCATAGATCCATGCCAATGAACCACTATCCATTTACTATCAATGTATTCCAAAATGGTCGTCATTCTTAAAAAGAGTTCCTGCTTATCTCCATTTACAACTATGGAAACTTTAATCTCATCAACAAAAATAGCGGAATCTTCTTTGTTCGATATGCTTCTAAAAACAGGAGTAATTTCAAAACTCATTTCAAGACCGACTGCCTGTTCTCTCTGTCTGTTTATCAATTCACGATAGTCAGATATGGAAAGAACTTTTTCATCAATGGCAGAACCATACCCCATAATTTTTGGATTAATAAATTCATTTATTTGATCCAGCGGTAGGTCGTACAATCCTGTTTGTATCCATTTATGGTATGTGTCATTTAATAGTTTTTCTTTCTTAGAGTTCATACTATACTGTTATTATTTTTTATTGAGTTTTTTAAATATTCAACTTGTATTACCCCGACCTTTAGAGCCCTTGTTTAATATATAAAGGTCATTTCGAAGGAGTCTTCGACTGAGAAATCTGTATAATTATAGCTCTCAGATTTCTCCCTTCGGTCGAAATGACACATTAAAATAGGTTTTGTAACATACCTCAAAGGTCGGGCTATTAAAATTGTTTATTTAACTTTTATCACCACAAACGTTACATCATCATCCGGCTCCTGGCTATTTGTCCAACTTCTGGCTTCTGATCTTAAATAAGTTATTATTTCTTCTGGTTCTTTCTTCGCTGATTCTTCAAAACTGTTCCTTGCTCTTTTGTATCCGTATATCTCCTGGTTTGGACTTTTCAATTCTACAAATCCATCACTCATCATCAGTAGTGTATCACCTTTTTCAATCTTTATTTCTTTAACATCATAAACAACTTCTTTCATTGCACCAAGAGGCATATTATTTATAACAACCTCCTCTACTGTTTGTGAATCATTTCTATAAATAATTAGAGGAGGCATGCCTGCATTTGTAGTTATTATTTTATTTTTACTTATCTGTACGCAATTAAGTGCCATCATCAATCTGCCAAGCTGCATATCTTTAATTGCTGCACTTGCATTTTCAAAAAATGGTTTTAATGCTTTATTTGTTCTGTCTGACATAAAAAGCGATTTCATAATTGAAACCATCATTCCAGACATCATTCCATGTCCGGTTGCATCACCCAGAATAACTGTTAATGTTCCATCCACGTGAACATGAAAATCATAATAATCACCACCGACTTCCGTTGCGGTTTTCATAAAAACGGCAATATCAAGATGAGGAAGGCTTGGCAATGTTTTGGGAAGCATTGAAAGTTGAAGTTGTCTCGCTTCTTCAAGTTCTTTTGTTTTTCTATCATTCTCAAGTTGCAGGAATTTTTTATTTTCATTTTCTTTCCGTCGATCTAATTCATATTTTCTTATTCCAACTAAACCTAAACCAATTATAATTAAATATAAAAAGTATGCCCACCAGGTTCTCCAGAATGGGGGACTAACTACAAAAGAATAGGATGCTTCATTTGTCTTAACACCATTTGATGTAATACCACGAACTCTAAAAGTGTAATCACCGAACGGTAGATTTTGATATTCTGCAAAAGCAAGGTTACTTGCTTTTGACCAGTCCTTATCGAAGCCTTCAAGAAAATGTTCGTATGTTGTTTGCCTTGGGTCCTTGTAATTTAAAGCCGCATAGTTGAATAAAAAAGAATTTTGAGAATAGGATAATTTTACAGGGAAATCATAATAATGAAATTCACCACTGATTGATACAGATGAAATTTTTAATGGATAACTTTTTTCTTCACTCTTATTAATGTAAAGACCAACTCCATTATAAAACTCTACCATATTTCCGAATCCATCCATAGCTGACGTATATGGTCCACCGCTTGCTACACTTTCGTCACTATAGAAAGTTTGAAATTTATTTCCGGTTATCTTTAATGCACCTGCGGGAGATGAGAAATAAACATTTCCTTTAATTTCATCTGCTATTGGATTTGAAATATTTGTGGATGGAAGTCCATCTTTTTTTGTATAAAAGTTTAGATTTGTACCATCAAAAATTACCAGCCCTCTGTTTCTAAGCCTTATATATAAATTGCCTCCTGCCTGGATGTCAGTTTTTGTTCCAGCGACACTGGCACCTTTTAATATTCTGAAATCAGCATTGGCATTTACACTATCACTAAGATTTACAAATTTTTTTCCATTAAAAACATAAAATCCTCCAACTGTTAAGAAGTACATTCCATTTTTTAATTTCCCGACATAATGCAATTGTTCTGATGGAATATTCCAGCTTTCCGGTGGTTTGTTCCATGATTTTCCATCATACAACATTATTTTTGATTGAGCAGAAGTAATGTCTTTTATATTATCTGAAAAAATACCAGAGAACCAGAGCCTGCCATCGTTATCTTCCCGAAGATCAAAAAGCTGGTATTCTTTTTTATTATCAGCATCACTAAAAGGTGATTTAATTTTAACAAAATTATCACCTTCTAACTTCCCAAGGTAAAAATCGGCTTCAATAAGATTATCCTGAGCAGGACGCACATAATTATTCCAGGTATAAATATCACCATTCTTAGTTTCTAAAACATTGGATGAATTGTATGGCTTATTATCTCCACCCGAAATATTTTTTAACTTTAAAATCTGCTGTCCTTCACTATTAGAAATCTCACGAGCCATAGTAATACCTTTGGATGTTGGTATCCAAACTCTTTTTTTAGTATCCTGAAATGTCTCATAAGTTATATTACTTGCAAGTCCGTCTTTTTCTGTAATTGCACGTAATCTTTTTCCGTCCCAAACATTAATTCCTACATTATAAGAGGCTGCATAGGCAGGCAGTGCAGTGTATGAATACGAAATCCAAACCACTCCGTTATAATCTGCATAGAGAGTTGGGATACCTGCTTGTGTAAGTAATAAACCATCTTTGGCGGTAAGCATTTGGGAATAATTTGGATAATAAATCCCAATTCCTTTTGAGGTATTCATTAAAACACCTTCATTTATTTCAGTTCCTGGTCCGGCTTCAAAAGAGTCATACTTTTTCCATTTGTTATCTGTAAATGAAAATAATTGAGTAGGATATTTTGAACTTTGATCCTGGGCTGTACCATAGAATACAAGCAATTCAGGGAAATATTTGTTGGCTTTTTCAAAAAATATATTAGAATATTTAAAGTCAGTAATTACTCTATCTGTCTTTAAATCTTTGATAGTATTAATTTGCTGCAAAATATTTGACGCTGACCATTTACTATTTTCAAATTCAAAAACGCCTTTATTTTTCCCGTCAAATAATCCTCCGCTTAAGTTTAAAGTTGTCATAAACAACTTTTCTAATTTGCTGCTATAGTAAACTTCAACTGGAAATTGATCTTTAGCGAGTTGATTTAAGAATTCTGTAAATTGATAAAATTTGTTACCATCATACATCAATACTCCCGAATTTGTTTTAGAACGACTTGAAAGATTAACACCAGGACAGGCTAGCCAGGTATTACCATCCTTATCAATTGAGGTTACTAATTCCCTTGGATAAATTCTTGCACCCTGGAGAGTTATTCCTACAGATTCGTCAATTCTTTTGAAAACATCATTTTTGAATAAAGCGACATAAGAACCTTCGAGTGTTTGAGTATTATGTCCGGATGAATTAAATATAAGATCACCATACGGAGTTTCAATAAAGTTTATTGCATTATCTAGAGGGAAGTTATTTGAATCGTAAACTGTAAATTTTCCATTCTCAAATTTTGTCAAACCACCGTTATTTTTTTTGTCTACAAATGGTGTAGCAGAACCAATCCATATCCGCCCTTTACTATCTGCTTTAACAAATGTTATCAACTGTCCTGATAATCCATTTATTCTGTATCCTTCATTTTCGGTATAAACTTTAAATTCTTTTCCATCGAATGTTATAAATTTTTTAGGTGAGGCAAAGTACATTACATTGTTTGTTGAATCGTAGTACATACTCTGCATGGTAGGTAATCCAATATCATTTTTTACCTCTTCAAATTCATATCCGTTAAATCTGTAGGTTCCTTCAATTCCTGAAATCCAGATAAAGCCGTCTTTGGTTTGAATAACACTTGAAATATTTGTTGTAGGCAAACCTTCTTTGTTAGAATATTCAATTAAATCAGCGTTAGCTTCTGTTTTTTGTTTCTGCTGCGATAATATTGCTGATGAAAAAACAAATAAAACCAGGATTATTATATTTTTAAAAAATGTTGCTGTCATAAAACTATTCCTCTAAACAATTGGATTTAATTAATTTTGAACTACTAATTTTACTTTACTTTTATTACAACAAACGTTACATCATCATCGGGCTCTTTATTATTAGACCAACGGTTGCCTTCGTTTTTAAGATATGTTATAATTTCTTCCGGATTCTTTTCTGCGACTTCTTCAAATGAATTCTTTGTACGTTTATAACCAAACATTTCGTTATGCTGATTGTTTAGTTCTGGAAAACCATCGCTCATCAATAATATCGTATCACCGGTTAACAATTCCATTTCGTTTAATTGATAAGGAAAATTATCAATCGTTCCAAGCGGCATTCCTTCCATTAAATGTTCTTCAATTATTTTGTGCTTACTTCTGAATAGATAAACAGGCGGCATACCGGCGGCTGACATAATTAATTTGTTGTTTTGAATCTTCAACATCGTCATACACATTGCAAGTGATTGAAACTGCATTTGCTTTATGCATCTTGTCATTTCATGGAATGTAAAAAGTATATCGGGATTAGCGGCGTAACTGTTGAACAATGATTTAGCAGAAGTAACCATCGTTCCTGCTTTCATACCGTGTCCGGTAGCATCACCGACCACAACGGTTAAAGTTCCATCCATTCCAACATTAAAATCATAATAATCTCCACCCACTTCGGTTGCGGTTTTCATGTATACTGCAATATCAAGGTGCGGCAATTGTGGGAGTACTTTAGGAAGCATAGAGAGTTGAAGTTGACGCGCCTCTTCTAATTCTTTTGTCTTTCGTGCGTTTTCAGTTTGGAGTAATCTTTTGTTTTCTTTTTCTTTTCTTCGATCAAGGTCATACTTTCTAATCCCGCCCATTATGCTTACAAAACCAATAAAATAAATTCCATACGCCCACCATGTAAGCCACCAAGGAGGAGATATAATTATTCTAATTGATTTTCCCTCTTCATTCCAGATTCCATCACCGTTTGAACCTTTGACCCTAAAAGTGTATTCACCGGGATCGAGATTAGTGAAAGACACAAAATTTCTATCTGTAGATATCCATTGATTATTAAAACCTTCCAGTTTATAAATAATTTTATTTTTTGCCGGTCTTGAAAAATGAATGGATGCAAACTCAAAGGATATATTATTCTGATTATAAGAAAGATCAAGCTCATTAAGTTTCATTATACTTTTTTCCAGCTTTACCACAGCCGAATCAGATTTAAGAGATACATCGTTAACTTTTATATCCTGTATCACTATATCAGGTTTTACTTTGTTTATTTTTCCTGGATAGAATGAAATTATGCCGTCATTACTTCCAAATATCATCTCACCATCTTTACTAATCCAGCTTGCTTTACTGGAACTAATGCCTTGCAGTCCTTCTGTCGCATCAAAATTAACAAAATTCCATTTGTCTTTAGGATCATTTTTGTTCAATTTTGATAAACCGCCGGATGTACTGAGCCAAAGATTTCCCTGAAGGTCTTCAATAATGGCATTTACAAGGTTCGAAGGAAGTCCATCTTTTTGATCAAACTTTTCAATTTTTTCCGTGATAGGATCAAATCTTATTAAACTGTTTCGTGTTGTAACCCATACTATACCTTCTCTATCCTCAAAAATGAAGTTAATATAATTGCTTGGGGAATATTTATATTTTGAGTCATAATTGTATTGCTTAAAATTTCCTGTAGCAAGATCGTATTTGAAAAAACTGTTTTGAGCAGATCCCAACCAAAGTACATTGTATAATCTCTTACTTAATTCAATGCTAGTGCCTATTTGCGTTGGCATAAACTTTTCTGATTTAATTTCCTTTTCATTCAGTTCATTTATGCTGTTATATTCAGTTTAATTCACATTAAACACTTGAATTCCCCACCACATAGAGTCCGGCGGTGCAGCTACATTAAAATTTCCGTAGGAGTGCCCAACACAGGAGCCATAGGTAATTTTATAATCACCTTTTTTCAAATCCACACATTTTACGGCGATACGATTTTTAAATCCTCCTCCATCATTAAAAGTATTGTATAATTCATTCATTGACCAAATAAGTTTACCATCACTCGTTAAAAGAGACCCAGTATCAGAAAGACCTTCTATGCCTTGAAACATTTCTCCTTCACCGACACAAATAATAAGAACTTTTTGATCGCGGTTTAATGAAAATTTCTTCTCTAAATTTGATGCTTCACCTAATTTGAGAATAGAAGAAATAGGTTCTCGTGATCCCGGGATTTCATTGATCTTTTGCTTAAGATTTTCACTCATCCTCTTAGTCATAATTGTTGGCAGCAGCATAAATTCGTTTTTAGCGGGGTTATATTTTTCGAATCCGTACATCGAGGCAATCCAGATATTCCCCGATAAATCGATTTTCATCGAGTTTATTTGGTAAGTTGATGTCTTTTTTTCATGCGGTGATTTAATAACACTTAAAAAATTATTCTTATCAATTTTATGCAGACCCAGATTATTATATGAAAACCATTTATTACCTTCATTATCTATAGCCAGACTCTGGATATTTATACTCCCACTCGTAATAACAGATTGGTCAAATTTGAATTTCAAATTAACCGATTGATTACTTTCCAGGTCATAAGTAAATAAACCTTTTGCAGATGTTCCAACAGTTATCTCTTTATCCTGTTGTGATCCGGCAATTACGGTTACAGAATTTGCATTAAGACTTGCAACTTCGTCTATTTTTAATTTAGAATAATTAAAAGGCTCCTTAAGTGGATCAAATTTGGTGAGACCCCCGAACCATGTACCAATCCAAATAACACCATACTTATCCTTATAAATAGTGCCGATTATTTCTCTTCCGGAGTAGTTTGACCTATTGGGATTGAAATCAAATTTCAGAATATTTTTAGTCTTAAGATCAATTCTATAAAGTCCTTGCGAAAAAACTCCTACCCATAAATATCCTTCATCATCCCGAATTATTCCTGTTACGTTATCGTAATTAGTTGGATTCTTAAACAGACTGAACACATCGTAATCTTCAGTAGTGTAATAAGATGGAGAGTATTTTATTAATTTACTGTTACCTCCAAACCAAATATTACCTGATGCGTCCTCATAAATAGTTTGAATTTCATTCGGACTGAAATTTGTTTTAAGATAATATGGTTGAAATAAATTAAGCTTTTCATTGTAAATTTTTATTCCACTCCCGTAATCGGAAGCTAATATATTTCCATTCTTCAACTCAGTTATACTATAAATTTCACCCCAACGAGCGTTATTATTTGTGGAATCAAGGTGTACCTGTTCAAATCTGTTTTTAGATTTATTAAATTTTTGCATTTCATGATTTGTAGATCCAAACCATAAGTTTCCTTTCGAATCGTAAAGTGCGGAATAAAAATTTGAAATATTGGTTACACTTCCTGTTTCTATAGGATACCTTTTAAAACTTTCATCTTTAGGATCATATTTTGCGATAGCATTTCCAGAAACACTTACCCAGATAAATCCATCAGAATCCTCAGTAATTGCATTACAGCTATTATTAGGTATTGTAGTTGAATCGTTCGGATCGTTTTTAAACACTTTCATGTTATAACCGTCATACCTATTAAGTCCGTCCAATGTAGAGATCCAGAGGAATCCGTTACTATCCTGAAAGATATAATGAATTTCAGAATTCGACAGCCCTTCGGGAATAGAGATATTTTCAAAAAGGTAGTTCTTTTGACCGTAGCACAAAGATGTTATACTCAAATAGAATATCATAGAGCAAATTATACAGGTTGATAATTGTGATAATTTTCTTATTCTAAATACCAAATTCTTTTTCATTACTACTCCTTAATAGAATTTATTTCACTTTTATATTAATCGTTTTGTCATTGCGAATCCCCGATCCTGCCTGTCGGCAGACAGGTTCATCGGGGTGAAGCAATCTAATAAACTTATTTAGCGAAAATTTTGAGATTGCTTCGCTCGAAGACTCACTCGCAATGACAATTTAAAAATCAATTTCTTTTAAGAATCATTACTGTAATATCATCGCTCTGTTGCGCAGCTCCGGAATATGTCTTGATATCTTTAACTATTAAATCAATAAACTCTTTGGCTGGTTTTTCAGAATGACTTGTAAAAAAGTTTATCATTTTTTCATCAGAATATTCTTCTTCATTTTCATTCATTGCTTCAGGAATACCATCAGTGTACAGAAATAGTTTATCGCCAGGCTTCATAATAGATTTTTGTCCTGCAAAAGGGATTCCGAAATCAAACATACCAAGACCAACTCCGCCGGCATTAATTTTTTCAAGCATCCCAGTTTTTCTTAGCAGCAAAATTGGATTGTGTCCTGCATTTACAATATCCAATTCACCTGTGTTTGAATCCAGTACCGCAATAAAAAATGTTATGAACTTATCCGAAGGAGATGATTTATAAATAAGCTTGTTAAGTCTGTCAGCTATGTCAGCTAAAGGGATATCGAACTGAAGATATGAGTAAAGAGCAGCGTTTAAAGTGCTGACCAAAAGTGCGGCGCCAATTCCTTTGCCGGCAACATCAGCAATGATTAATGCATATTTGCCTTTCCCTAGATCAACACAATCGTAATAATCTCCGCCAACTTCTTTGGATGGAATATTTGTCCCGGCAAGATCGTAGCCTTCAATCTTCGGCAATGATTCGGGCAGGATTCTTTGCTGAATGGAAGCAGCAACTGCAATTTCCTGTTCAATTTTTTCTTTCTCTATCGCTTGATTGTTCAGATACTGATTTTCAATTGATGCCTGTACCTGCCTTGTAATTGCATTAAGCAGCAGTTTGTCCAATTCATTAAAATTTGTAACATCGGTACGTGTTTCTTTTTCTGCAAGCGTAAAGTGATATGATAAATTATCATATTCAAATTCAGACTCTAATTTAAATTCACTTGCCATAACATCATTTGCATTAATATTCGGAGGAAAAGAATATTGCTGCTCAACAGTGCCTTTGTTACTTATTTGAAGCAGAGCTGAAGATGCGTTGGTAAGTGGAGCAATCCTTTCAAGCGCTAATTCAAATAAAATATTTCTTTTATCATAGCGAGAAACTTCAATTACAGTATCAATAAGATAATTTAGCTGAACAATTTTTTCGTTCAACTCAAATAACAGCGCTTTTACTCTTCTCTGATTTAGGAAAGATCTATAAGCGGCATCAAAAACCTGAAGTAAAATTTGTAATGTTATTTTATCCAGATCATTGAATTTGCTCTTATCCATTTTAGGCCCGATAAGAATTCCCAAAAAAGATTGATCTGCTAAAGGAAGAAGAATAGACACATCAAATTTTTGTTTTTCAAAATACCTGATAGTAAAATTCTCCGTTCCTTCAAAGTAAGTTAAATCAGCAGGATCATTTTTTTTCTTGGAGACAATAATATTCCAATCAGAATCATATTGATTTTTATGATAAGCATAAATTTCTGAAATTATAAAATTTCCACGCATCAGATGCAGGAAATTATTTACCATCTCAACCAAGCCGAAAGATTTTGAAAGGATTTCAAATCCCTCCTGAAAAGATTCAGCCTGTAGAGATAACTTTTCTACAAGGTTATTATTTTCCAATATGTTAAATAGTTTATTATGAAAGGGAAATTACTTTTGCTGCTCAAAACAAAAGTAAGTGAACTAATATGATTGCCTAATGTTTATAAACTTTTATCCATAGGTTGTTTCGGCAAAAAGGTTATCGGACTCTTATTTTTCCATAACTTAAGTGACTATATGGAAATTATAGATTGTCATTTCGATCCCGATTTTAATCGGGAGAGAAATCTTAATACATGCTTTATTCAAAAGATTTCTCAGTCGAGGACTCCTTCGAAATGACTTATGTGAGTTTTTCAACAGACTCTTACTGCTGATAACAATCTATTTAATGAAATTAGTAACTCACCTTACGCAAAGTTTACCATAATGTCATTCTGAACTTGTTTCAGAATCTTCTTTTGTTCAGTTTTTTAGATGCTGAAATAAATTCAGCATGACAAATGCGTAAGGTGTATTAGTAATTATCTAAGTATCACTTTAAGTAAACTGAAATGAAAATCAGCTCTTTAAAGCAGAATCTACACTATCCGCTTTTTCGGCAAACTGAAATAATCCCATTATCGAAAAAGTTTTTTCTATTGTAGGATCAAGATTCGTAAAAATTAGTTTGCCATTTTCTTGATTTAATTTTTCAATAACTTCAATCAGATGGGAGATGCCAATAGAATTGACAACCTTGGAATTTTCAAGATTCAGTATTAGTTTATTCACACCCGCGTGTTTTGAAAACTCCTGAACAATTTTTTCACCACCGGTACTATTTATGTATCCGTCGGTTTTTATTATAAGTGTTTTATTTTTTAATTCTGATGTTAAATTAAAATCTGTGCTCATTAAATCTCTCCAATTAGATTAAATTTTTAGTAATTGTTATTCTTGTTCCATTAGGACCTGATTCGATTATCAGATCATCTGACATAGATTTCATTAGTTTAAGTCCCCATCCTCTTTTGTGGGCACTGTGAATTTTGTCACCAATATTTGGTTCTTCAACTTTCTCAGGTTCAAAACCAGATCCAAAATCCGTTACGAGTATTATTAATTTTTGTTTATCCATACTGAACTCAACCTGAACATAAGGTTTTTTGTTCCCTGAATGTTCAAGCCCATTGATGATAGCTTCAGTAACAATAATTTTTGCTTCACCAATCTTATCATCAGAAATGCCTAGATGCTTGCCCATAATACGTAAGCTTTCAATGGCGACCATTTCAATATCTGGAATATTGGGCAGCTTAATCTCTAATTTGATATTCGATTTCATCAATCTCTTTCAAAATTATATTAAAAAAATGTTTGTGATTAAAGGATATAGCTTACTTGTGAATATAATACTTTTTTATTTATAACTACAAACTTTAAATGATTGATAAGGAATCCTATTCATAATTGCATTTATTCACTGTCTATATCTTCGTTTTAATCTTCTATAATCTTTACGCATTCTTATTTAACTTTTCTTAATTTTGATTGTTAAAAAAATAGGAAAACCATATGTCTGTTTCGTTCGATAATTTCTTCTATCCTAAATCAATTTGTATCGTTGGTGCATCCTCAAAACCTAAAAGTCTTGGTTACGAATTAACAAAATCAGTTAAACAATATGGCTTCACAGGTAATCTTGCACTTGTTAATCCAAAGGCGGATGAGATACTTGGATTTAAATGTTATCCAGCAATAAAAGATGTTGATCTTAAAATTGATCTCGCTATTGTAATGGTTCCAAAACAATTTGTAGAAGAAACAATAAAGGAATTAATAAATAAAAAAGTTGAGGCGATAATTCTTATTACAGCAGGATTTAAAGAAACTGGCGAAGCTGGTGCAGAAGCGGAGAAAAGAATTTTAAAACTTATTCGTGATTCCAACGCAAGAATGGTCGGACCGAATTGTATGGGAATTATCAACACACATCCATCAATTAAAATGAATGCTACGTTTGTAGCAGAAGAACCACGCACAGGCAATATGGGCTTTTGTTCTCAAAGCGGAGCTATCGGTGCCGCAGTTCTTAATTCATTGCGCGAAACTGATATTCGATTTGGACAATTTATAAGTGTTGGCAATAAGGCAGATGTTAGTGAAAATGATTTACTTGATTACTGGCAAAGCTGCGATGAGGTAGAAGTAATGACATTTTACTTAGAAAGTTTTGTGGATGGTGAAAAGTTTATAAAATATTTTATTGATGATGTAATTACCAAACCTGTGATAGTGTTAAAAGGCGGTAAAACTTCTAGCGGAATTAAAGCTGCTTCATCTCACACAGGTGCTCTTGGCGGAAGCGATAAAGTTGTTGATGCGATTCTTACACAGTTCGGAATTATTCGTGCTGATGATTTAAATGATATGTTTAATACCGCAAAAGGATTTGAAGATTTTCCAATGCCAAAAGGAAATCATGTGGCTATCCTAACAAATGCAGGTGGACCAGCGATTTTAACTGTTGATACTTTAGAAAAAAATAATCTCTCACTTGCAGAGTTATCTTCTGAAACAAAAACAAAGTTAAAAGAAATTGTACATCCTGAAGGAAGTGTTAATAATCCAGTTGATTTGCTGCCGGGCGGAACAGCCGAACAGTTTAAAATTGTCAATGAAATTCTTGTGCGGGATAAAAATGTTGATGCAGTAATTTCCCTTTTTGTTGAACCTATAATGGTTAAGGCACTACCTGTGATTGAAGCAATTAATGATATAAAATCTGATTCCAATAAGGATTTTCAAAAACCAATCTTTCAAGTTGTTATGCCATTGCCTGAGTTTTGGAAGGAATACAGAACTGAATCAAAAACAAAACGAGCGTTATTTAAAAGACCTGAAGATCCTGCTGTGGTAATTAATAATTTGTTAAAGTTTCAAAATGGCATGGGCATGCCAAACCATGAAAAAACAAATGCAGGAAGAATAAAAGCAGAAGCATCAATTAAAGATTTTAAGTTGATTGAAAAGCTGGGAAGATTTTTAAGCCTGACTGAGGCTGCCGAATTGTGTAATCACTATAAACTTCAATTAATAAAAAATGAGATTTTTAATATTAGTGAATTAACAAAAAAGGATATCCGTTTTCCTGTAGTTCTAAAAGCGGTAGGAGAAAAAATAATTCACAAAACAGATTTGAAAGGTGTTGCATTAAATATCCAAACAAAATCTGAGTTAATAAAAATTGCAGAAGAAATGATCTGGAATTTCAGTTCAAAAAATTTGCAGCTTGATTCATTTCTTATTCAACCATTTCTGACTACAAAGTTTGAGTTATTAGTTGGTGCTTTCCGTGATCCAAGTTTTGGTCCTATGATTATGTTTGGATCAGGTGGAAAATATGTTGAATATATTGAAGACACAGTTATGCGTTCAGCTTATCTAACAGAAAATGATATTGATGAAATGGTTAATTCAACAAAGATTGGTAAAATAATTCAGGGTGTACGAGGCGAAAAATCTGTTGATATAAATGCAGTAAAATCTGTTATAAAAAATCTTGCACAAATGATGGTTAATCATAAAGAGATAACAGAAGTTGATTTGAATCCATTACTTGTAACATCGGATAACAAAATTTTTGCTGTGGATGTTAGGATTAAGTGTTAGAATGTTTTATAAACAAACTCAATCCCTTTGAGGAATTGGGTTTGTAAATCTCTCGCATTTTCTGATTATCATTCCTAAATTAAACTATGAATAGAAAAAAATTTATAACATCGTTGTCTGCTGCATCAGTTGGTGCAGCGGTTTTTCCTTTTTCAACTTTGCAACCTTCGAGGTTAAAAGAAAGCAACCTCGAAGGTTTCTTAAAAGATGAAACACCAATTATCAAACCACCAAGATTAAAAGTCGGCGATAAGCTTGCTATTGTTGCACCAGGTAGTTACATCTCTGAAGATGAACTTCAGGATTCAATAAAAAATCTTAACCAATTGGGATTTGAAACAATCTATTCAAAAAAAATTCTTTTACAAAACGGATACTTTGCCGGGACTGATAAAGAACGTACTGATGATTTGATGGAAAAGTTTTCTGATAAAAGTATCAAAGGAATTGTTTGTGCCCGTGGCGGATATGGTTGTGCACGTATTCTTCCAATGCTTGATTATAATGTGATCAGAACAAATCCCAAAGTGCTTATTGGTTATAGTGATATCACTGCTTTGCTTTATGGAATTTATCAAAAATCTGGTTTGATAACTTTTCATGGTCCCGTAGGTACATCAACTTTTAATGATTATTCCGTTAACAATTTTAAAAAAGTTTTGATGAATCCTGAACGAACAAGTTTGTTTAAAAACTCAACAAGTGGCGAGGATGAAAACGTTTATGGTGTTACTACAATCGAAAAAGGAAAAGGGAAGGGAAGACTTGTTGGTGGAAATTTATCAATTGTGGTTTCGCTAATCGGTACAAAATATGATGTAGATTATTCCAACAAAATTATTTTTATAGAAGAAATTGGTGAAGAACCGTATCGGGTTGATAGAATGTTAACGCAAATGATTCAAGCTGGTAAATTTAGAAATGCTTCTGGAGTTATGATGGGAATTTTTAGTAAGTGCGAAGTAAAAGAAAAAGATCCTTCATTTACAAAAACATTTACGTTGATGGAAGTGCTACAAGATAGATTGAGTAAACTTAAAATTCCTGTTATCTATGGAATGTCATTCGGACATGTTAAAGATAAATTTACAATTCCATTTGGTGCACTAGCGGAGCTTGATACAGATAAACAAACTTTTACAATATTAGAAAAAGCAGTTATATAACATAATAGTGCGCTGATTTTTATGATGCATTAAGATCATAAAAAATTATAATCAATCTTAATAATCAGTGTCTCATTTCAGAAAAGGAATCTAAATGAAAAATCTAAAATTTTTATTACTACCATTAATAGTTTTTCAACTTTCAGGTTGTATTGTATTTCACTCTGTTTCTTACGAAGTTAATGTTAATAATGATGGAACTGGAACAGCATTTGTAACAATTGAAGATATGAACACAGATGCAACAACTAAAGAATCTTTGGATGAAGATGTAAAGAGTATTCTTGAATATGGATTGAAGAGCCAGGAATTTGTAAGTGAATCGGAAAAGGAAGGAAAGAAAATTAAAAATCGAAGTTTAGTAGTTGAACAAGGAAAACTTAATGCAATTTTAAGTTATGATTTTGACGCTGTCAGTTCAGTTGAAGGAATGCAATTTGATGATCCATATTATTATTTAACAATTTCTGTTGAAGACAGCATAATTTCAATGAATGGACAAATAAATAAAACCGCCGAATACCAAAGAATTGTCTGGGACAAATCAATTAAGACATTAAAATTTAAAATGTACAGTGATGATACAAGTAAAGAAGGTCTGAAATCATTGGCTCCTTATTATCTGAAAGAAAATTAATGTTTGTTGAAGTTGTTTTCCCATTACCTTTCAGGAAAGCATTTACTTATTTGGTTCCAAAAGAATTACAGGAGTTTGCCAAAGTTGGTGTACGGGCTGTTGCTCCATTTGGTAAACGCACATTATCTGGTTTTATAATTAATCTTACCGATACTACTTCATTAAAAAAGGATGAAGTAAAACCTATCACAGATATTCTTGATGATAAGCCAATCTTTACAAATAAGACTTTAAAATTTTATGAATGGATTTCAGAATATTATTTGTGTTCGCTTGGTGAAGCATTAAAATTACTTGTGCCTCAAGGCACTGATATTGAAACGAAAAGAAAAATTGTTGTTGATAAAGATTTTATTACAGCGCTGCTTGGGGAAGAAAAGAAAATAGATTCATTAAAGTTTAAAATCCTTTCAGAACTTTCTAAGCGTGAAGAATTAGCTTTTTCAACTTTGCAAAAAGCAGTGAAGAAAAAAAATATTTATTCACAGATTCGCCAGCTTCATAATCAAGGTGCCGTTACAATTATTGATGAAGTTGAAGGTGCAAAAGTAAAAGCAAAAACAGTAAAGTTCGTAAGGCTTTCAAAGGAAATTGCAGAAATCTATGCAAGCTTTCCTGAGCTGGATAGGAAATCACCAAAGCAAGTTAAAATTCTACTCAAACTGGTTGAAGCAAAAGGTATCTCACTACCGATGGCTGAGCTTTTACATAAAACCGAATCATCAAAATCATCTTTAGATGGACTTGAGGAAAAAGGTTTTGTAAAAGTTTTTGAAAAGGAAGTTGATAGACGTTATAAGGAACGTTATGAAGAAGCATATCAGGAATTAATTCTTACAAAGCAGCAGCAAGAAGTTGTTGATGAAGTTTTAGCAGCACAAAATCAAAATAAGTTTCAAACATTTCTTCTGCACGGAGTAACCGGAAGTGGCAAAACTCAGGTTTATATTGAACTTGCAAAACGAGCTTTAGAAAAAAATAGAACAGTTTTAATTCTTGTTCCGGAAATTTCATTAACACCACAAATCACATCAAGATTTTTTAACAACTTTGGCGATACCGTAACAGTAGTTCACAGTCGAATGTCTGCGGGTGAGCGATTTGATTCGTGGCGAAGAGTGTTGAGTGGAAAATCTAAAGTTGTTATTGGCGCACGTTCGGCTTTGTTTGCACCTTTAAGCAAAATTGGATTAATTGTTGTAGATGAAGAACACGATGCGAGTTATAAGAGTGCTGATATGATTCCTAAATACAATGCGCGCGATGCTTCAGTAGTGCTTGGAAATATATTTTCTTGTCCAGTTGTTCTTGGATCTGCAACACCATCGATTGAAAGCATGTATAATGCAGAAACAGGAAAATACAAATTGCTTTCGCTTCCTAAAAGAATTGATGATGCAAAACTTCCCAAGATTACTTTTGTGAACATTGCCCACGAAAAAAATAAAACTAAATCAGAAACAGTATTTTCAAAATTATTAATTGATAAAATTGATGATCGCTTAAAGAAAAATGAAGGTGTGATCATTCTGCAAAACAGAAGAGGATTTTCTACACAAATCTTTTGCAACGATTGCGGTGAAGTTGAAATGTGTGAGAATTGTTCTGTGCCGATGGTTTATCACATTAATCAGAATAAAATACATTGCCATTATTGCGGGTTAATAAAACCGGTACCGGGAGCTTGTACTCATTGCGGTTCAATCAATATAAAATATTTTGGTACAGGAACAGAACGCGTTGAAGATGAATTACAATTTTATTTTCCAAATGCAAGGATTGAAAGAATTGATTCAGATTCCATTACTAAAAAATCTTACTTGAGCAATATTCTTTTAAATTTTAGTAAAGGTGATATTAATATTTTAGTTGGTACTCAAATGGTTTCTAAAGGTTTGGATTTCCCGCGCGTTACTTTAGTGGGAGTTATTTCTGCTGAAACAACTTTATGGTTACCAGATTTTCGTGCTGATGAGAGAACGTTTCAATTACTTACTCAGGTTTCCGGCAGAGCGGGCAGAAGTAAAGTTGAAGGCGAAGTAATAATCCAGACTTACAATGAAAAACATTTTGTATTAAGAAAAGTTATAGAAAATGATTACAAAGGGTTTTACGCAAAAGAGAAAGAAGATCGTAAGCAAATGGGTTATCCGCCATTTACCCGTATCGCATTGATTGAAACCAAAGATACATCGATGGATAAAGCTAAAGGTGCTGCTTATGATTTCTATAAAGAGATAATCAAGTATAAAAATTATTTAAAGATTTCTGACCCAACTACTGCCCAGATATTTAAACTGTTAAACAACTATCGTTATCACATCTTAATAAAAAGTTATAAAGATAAAGATCCTGGTGGGGCAATTTTAAGAAAAGTAATTATGGATTCGTGGACTGAGTTTAATAAAAAATCCCGTTACCGGGATGTTAAATTGTATTATGATGTTGATCCACAAAGCATAATGTAAACCTTTTACAAGAGGCTGTCTCATAAGTAATCTTTGCTGTCACACTGAGCCTGTCGAAGTGTGATTGCTTTCTGAAATGTCAGTCTTCGACAAGCTCAGACTGACAAATCACGACTTTTGAGACAGCCTCTTGTTTAAATTCACTTTACTATCCTATCTAATCATATTCCCGAAAAATGGTACAACTTTTCCTAATCCAAAAATTATAAGCATAAACACAAGCCATACACCAATTGATGTAAAAACATATTTCTTAACATTATCAGACCTGAACATTTTTGCGAAAGCAATTCCAACTACAACATAATACCAGATAGAAAACAAGTCTAACCTGCTTAATAAAAATCCACTAATAGTTTTTACATCTGTTCCCATAAATGCAGCAGGATTAATTCCGGAAATTATTTTTCCCATAAGTAAACCAATTATAATCAAAACGATAGTTTGTAAAACAACAACATAAAGCGGCAATCCCATTGCGCCCATAGCCTGGGTGTAATTGCCATCTCCCTTCAGAGCGTATTTAGCGATAAGAAAACCCACGGTTGCAAAAACAAAAAACCATAAAAATGACATAATTACTATTCCGATTGCAGGAAAAAGTATAGTAAACATGGGATTACCAATCATTCCCATTGTTTTATCGATTTGTTCATTAGCTTGCTGTTGTGTCATCTGTCCGCTTGCAACCATTTTATCAAACTGTTCCTGCATTGCTTTTTGTTGCTGCTGCTGCATTTGTAATTTGATTTCCGGATTTGACAAGTAAATAACTGTTGCAATAATTGTAACAACAATCATCGCAAGAAGCGGCAGCAGCCAGTCTGTTACTTTTACTTTTTGCAGCGCAAGCTTTGAGAATAGAGTTGCTGGTTCAGATATTACACCAACAATTTTATCTGTGTGGGATATTACCTCCGGTTCTTGCGGCGGTTGCGGGGATTGAATTGTATCTTCAGTTTCCATTGCTTCTCCTGAATATTTTTGAAATGACACTAATGAAAACTATTTAGGAAACAATCAAAAGGCAATAAGGTCTAATTTATTATTTGCAATTTATTATTTATAATTTAGTAGTAAAATATTAGGCAATCGAAATTGAGTATGAAATTTAAAATATAAAATTGTAATGCAGATAAATTTTTATGGACAATCATTTCTCCTCTAAAAAAAATATTTCTTCTACTTTCTTTTGAAAAACTTTTGCAATCTTTAAGGCAAGCGGCAGACTTGGATCGTACTTTTCCCGTTCAATTGCGTTAATCGTTTGGCGTGATACATCCACAAGTTTTGCCAGATCATCCTGAGAATATCTTTTCTCAGCTCTTAATATATGAAGTATGTTTTTCATTTATACTTCCTATTAACAAAGATTACACCCAACTCATAAGCTATAATTCCTATCCCGGCAAGATAGATTAATAAATAATTAAGCTGAGTTGGAAAAAAATTTATAAATACAAATATCAAAGCGAAAAGAAAAACTAAAGATGTGGTAAAAGCAATGTTCAATGCTTCCAAATGAATTCTAAGTTTAAGTTCATCTCCGCGTAATATTTGGAAATGATAACCGAGAGTACAATAAATAAAACCTATCGCAGCAAACAAAGCAGGAATAAGTAGGATCAGTCTCCCAACTATTGGATTTATTTCTGTAATATTATCAATCCCTATAATGGTGAATATAACCAAAGGGGAAAAAATCATTACTGCAGAAAAAATTAAAACGCCTGTCTTATAAGGAAAAGAAAATTTTTTTAATTGAGCTTTCATTTGAGTAACTCCTTAGTTTTTTAATCTCAAATGCAAGATATAGTATCCTTTACAAAAAGTCAAGTATGCTTTACATAATATTTTTAACACTTTTCCGGGAAACTTCGAGGTTAAAACCCAAGACCTCGAAGTTAGTTTGAAATAGAATTTGTAATTTTGTTTAAAGAAAAAATCAATTCATTCTTTTTATGGATAATTTATGAAACCCAAAACAATTATAGAACCTTTCAAAATAAAATCAGTTGAACCAATAAGATTTACTACACGAGAAGAAAGAGAAGTTCTTCTTAAAGAAGCAGGCTACAATCCTTTTCTTCTTCCTGCGGATGATGTTCTGATTGATTTACTTACAGACAGCGGAACTTCTGCAATGAGCGCTAAACAGTGGGCAGGAATTATGGAAGGTGATGAATCTTACGCCGGCTCAAAAAGTTTTTACAGGTTTGAAGCTGTAATTAAAAGTATTACAAATCTCAAATACATCATACCAACTCATCAGGGAAGAGCTGCAGAGAAAATATTATTTTCAATTGTTGGCGGACCGGGAAAATATTTTCCTAACAACACACACTTTGATACTACTCGTGCTAACATTGAATTTTCTGGCGCAGAAGCTGTTGATATATTAAATGAAATTGGTAAACATCCCGAAATTCGTGCTGACTTTAAAGGAAATATGGATGTTGAAAAACTTGAAGCTTTCATTAAAGAAAAAGGTGCTAAAAATATTCCGCTTTGCATGATAACGGTTACTAATAATTCCGGCGGCGGACAGCCTGTTTCAATGCAGAATATTAAAGATGTAAAAACAGTTTGTAAGAAGTATGGGATTCCACTTTTTCTTGATGCGTGCAGATTTGCAGAGAATGCTTATTTCATTAAGATTAGAGAAAAAGGATATGAAAATAAAACTCCGCTTGAGATTGCACAGG
>JAVHOU010000197.1:0-10131 GCA_036170275.1 Ignavibacteriaceae bacterium | reverse complement strand
TGAATGGTTTAGCTGAATCAGTTTACAGAGTATTTGCAGTTAAAGATCAGATGCGCGATTTCATATTTCAAGCAGATCAAGATTGGATAGGGATTCCATTTAAAGATATTTCTTTAATCGGAACTGATTCATCTTTTACCGGTTTGAATTTTTTCCTTCAGAAGATAGATACATTAAGTCCACGGTTAATAAGTACGATTATGACAGATCGCAATCATATATTAGTTACACTTAGTGAAGAATGCGATTCATCAATTTATAACCCTGAAAATTATTTTATACACGATTCAACCTCAAATGCAACGCTTAATATTGAATTCTGTTATAAAGGTAATACAAAGAAGGATGAAATGATTTTGGTCCAAAAAAATGAATTGAATCCATCAAGCAGATATTATCTATTTGCAAAAAAATTAAAAGATCTTAGCGGAAATATTTTTTATAATGATTGGCGTGAATTAATTATTAGTGATAAATCAGATACTACTGCACCAAAATTATTTAAGAAAATTCCTGAACAAAACGCTGCCATTGATTTTATTGGTGCAAAAATTATTTTTTATTTTGATGATGCGTTGCAGAATAAACAAATTAAAAATGCTATTCAGTTTTCAGATACATTAAAAAATAAAATACCTTTTGAAATTTATTTTCCTGATGATGCCACTTTGATTATACAACCATTAAGTGATCTAAAGCCGGATAAAAAATTTGAAATTAAATTGGATCTATCAAAAGTCATTGATGCCGCGGGAAATAAAACTGATTCGATTTACACGCATAAATTTTCAACTATCTCTGGAATTGAATTCACAGGACTTACCGGTAAAGTTGTTACTTCCAAAGGAAATCTTATTTTAGTTCTTCAAGGTTTAAAGAACCAAAATAATTTTTACACAACAAAACCTGACAAAACTTCTAACTATTCATTCCAAAGAATTCAACCTGGATCTTATACTTTGTGGTATTACGTTGATAAAGATAGCAACGGTACTTATGATTATGGCTGGCCATCACCTTATCGGAATTCGGAAGAGTTTTATTACTATCAGGATACTATTAAATTAAAACCGAGATGGAGTATTACCGACTTTAATATCAAAACTAAGTAAAATCTTAATCATCTCTTTTGAAAATTATTTCGCCATTTTTTATTGTGTGCGAAATTAAATTTCTTCCAACACTATAAACTATATCTGAATATTCACTTGTGTTGAAGACAGCAAAATCTGCTTTCTTACCGATCTCAATACTACCCACACTTTTTTCGCGACTAACAGCTTTAGCCGCATTAATTGTTACAGCATTTATAATTTCCTCAATCTTCATTTTCATTTTTATAGCTGCTAAACTCATTATTAAATGAAGATTAAGAATATGCGATGAACCGGGATTGTAATCAGTGGATAGTGCAACTATTGCGTTATTTTCTATAAGTTTTCTTGCAGGGGCAAATTGATAATCAAGAAAAAAAGAAACACCTGGAAGGAGAACTGCGACAGTATCTGTGTTACTTAATTTTGAATAATCTTTTTCATTTAAAACTTCAAGATGATCAACACTAACAGCTTTGTGTTTTAATGCTACTTCTAATCCGCCAATATTATTAAACTGTTCTGTGTGAAGTTTTAATTTTAATCCATTCGATTCTGCTTTGGAAAATATTTGATCAATTTCTGATGAATTGAAAGCAGTTGATTCGCAAAATCCATCACAAAATTCGGCAAGATTATTTTTCGCAATATGGGGAAGCATTTCATCAACAATCAGATTAATATATCCACTGTGATCATTTACAAACTCTGGAGGAAATGAATGTGCACCAAGAAATGTAGAAACAATATCGATTGGAAATATTTCATTAATAATTTTTATTGCATGAAGAAGTTTGATTTCATTTTCAAAATCTAAACCATAGCCGCTTTTAATTTCTAATGTAGTTACTCCTTGAGCAATAAATTCTTTTATTCTTGGCTTTATTATTTCTACAAGATCGGTTAGGGAAGTGTTGCGAACAGCATTAACAGTTGAAATAATTCCGCCGCCTCTTTTAGCAATCTCTTCATAGTTTACTCCGACTATTTTTTCTTTAAACTCATTTGCACGAGAGCCTGCAAACGCAGTATGCGTATGGCATTCGACTAATCCGGGCAGAATAATTTTTCCGGCGAAATTAATTTTTTCTGAAGAAATAAATTTATTTAATGCACTATTGGGAAGGATATCTTTGATGATTCCATTTTCACAAGCAATAAGATGGTCATAAAGGACTTCAAGATTTTGTAACTCACTTCCGCGCTTTTGGTTTTTGCCATCGGTATTGCAAGTTACTATTTGTGCAGCATTAACAAATAGTTTCATCATTTAAATATATTAATAGTTTCTTTAACAACCTTTGCTTCTTTATAACCTATCTGATTTAATTTAAACCTAAGATCTTCGGCTGATTTATGATCTTTAAAATCACCTACTTTTACTTTATAAAATGGAGGTTCAAAATCAATATATACTTCATTATTTCCGGTTTTAGAAATTAAATCAGATTTGATTTGATTAGCATCGTCCAAATTATCGGTAGTTATAACAGTAACTCTAAATCCATCTTCCGTTCCAATTAGGATTTTTTGATGCTGATCAGAAACAGAGGAACCGTAATCATACCAGATTTCTTTTTTATCTGTAGAATTTATTTTTTTTCTTTCGGGAACTTCTATTTTGGTTTTAAAAGGTGTAATGTCAAAATCTTCTTTTAACTGAATATTGTTTTGATCAATAGAAGCAACGTTGAGAGAGTCGTTTGTTTTAACTTTTTCATTTTGGGAATATCGACTACCAGTTGAGGTTCCGCAATTATAAAAAAGGAATGGTAAAACAGTTAAAGCAATTAAAAAATTAAAGTTATTCTTCATCATTATTATTCTTTGTTTTGATTTGTCTCAAATATAAAGTTTTTTCTATCAGGGTTAAAATAGAAATCATTGGTTTTGGAGACGGATTCGATCATAGAGACTTATGAAAAATTATTTTAATAATAAAATGTCATTTTGAATTTATTTCAAAATCCCATAAAAGATGCTGAAATAAATTCAGCATGACTAAACAGAGTCTATTTTTCAGAAGTCTCTCATAATTATTATAGCGCCATTTTTTGAGAAAGAGTACATTTTTTAGTAATTTTGCATACTCATTTTATAAAGAATAACTACAATGGCGGCAAAAAAACTTAAAATATTATTTGTAACTTCTGAAATCGTACCATTTGTTAAGACAGGTGGTCTCGCAGATGTTTCCTCCGCACTTCCTCAAATGCTTTCTGAATTAGGACACGAAGTTCGAATTGTCATTCCAAAATATGGTGCTGTAGACGATAGAAAATTTAAAATACATGAAATTGTTCGATTAAAAGATCTACAGATAAAAATTGGCGATAAAGATGTTATCTTCTCTCTTAAATCTTGTTTTTTACCTGGTCCAAGAGTAAGAGTCCAAATCTATTTCTTAGATAATCAAGAATATTTTGGAAGTAGAAACGGTCTTTACGTTGATCCTAGAACAGGAAAAGAGTATCCTGATAATGATGAAAGATTTATTCTACTTAGCAGATCAGTGATGGAACTTATTATTAAGCTCGGATGGATTCCAGATATTATACATCTAAACGATTGGCAATGCGGATTGATACCTGCTTACCTAAAAACCGTTTATAAAGATCAAGAAAGCTTTGATCAGTTTAGAACATTATTCACGATTCATAATCTTGCTTATCAAGGTGTGTTTCCACCAACAACGTTTAAAAAAACAGGCTTACCTAAAGAACTTGAGTCTTCATCAAAAGGAATTATGCATGATGGTAAAGTTAATTTTATGAAAAGCGGATTAGTTTTTGCCGATGTTATAAATACCGTTAGTCAAACCTATGCAAATGAAATAAGAACTAAAGAAGAATATGGTGAAGGGCTAAAAGAAGTTTTGGCAAAACGTAAAGATTCCTTATTCGGTATTGTTAATGGGATAGATACTAAAGTTTGGAATCCTGAAAAAGATAAACAGATTTCAACCAATTATTCCTTAAAGAATATCGAAAATAAAATTGAAAATAAAAAAGAGCTTGCTGAAAAATTTGGTTTCCAATATGACGAAAATGTTCCCATAATTGGCTTAATTTCTAGACTTTATGATTCTAAAGGATTTGATTTGGTGCAAAAAGGCTTTAGCGATTTGCTAAAACTTAATTGTCAAATAATTTTACTTGGAACAGGTGATAACAAATATCATACTTATTTTGAAAAGATGGCTGCAAAAAATCCTAAAAAGTTTGCTTGCTATTTAGGTTTTAACGATGAACTTGCTCATCAAATTGAAGCTGGTGCCGATATGTTCCTTATGCCTTCTAAATATGAACCTTGCGGATTAAACCAAATGTATAGTCTGGTTTATGGAACTGTTCCTATTATTAGAGAAACCGGCGGATTGGCGGATACTGTAATTAAATTTAATGAAAGTACTGAGGAAGGTAACGGTTTTATTTTTAAAAAGTATGATGTTGATGAGATGATTAAAGAGATAAAGCGCGCTATAAAAATATTTGAAGATAAAAAAATCTGGCAGAAGATAATGAAAGCGGGAATGAAATCTGATTTTAGCTGGGATTTATCTGCCAAACGGTATATTGAACTTTATAAAACTATCCTTTCAACAGAATAGTTTGATGAAAAATAAGGCAGTTTTTTTGGATCGCGATGGAACGTTGAATGAGGATCCAGGCTATTTAGGTGATCCAAAACAATTAGTGATTTTTCCCGGCGTACCGGAATCTCTCTCACTATTAAAAAATAATTATCACTTTAAACTTATCGTAATCTCAAATCAATCAGGCGTAGCAAGAGGATTTATTTCTAATAGTGATGTTAATGCTGTGAACGAAGAATTAAATAAAAAATTATCAGAGTTTAATGCGGAAATAGACGCATTTTATTATTGTCCATATCATCCTGAATTTAATGATGAACAAGAATGTGCTTGCCGAAAACCATCACCCAAAATGATTTTTGAATCTGCAAAAGAAAATAATATAGATTTATCATCATCATATTTAGTAGGTGATTCTGTTGTTGATATTCAAACTGCATATAATGCTGGACTTAAATCGATTCTTGTTAAAACAGGTAAAGGAGCGGAGAGTATTTCTATCTTGCAAAAGGGAAATAATTTTCCAAACTTTGTAGCCGAAAATTTAGTGGAAGCTTGTAAATACATAATTAAAGATTCTTGTGGAGATACCCTTAGTGCAAAATAAAATAATTTATTCTTTGTTCGTTGCTTTAAGCACTTTACTTTTAATAAGTTGTAATGATTCACCTACGGATGTAGGTTCTGGTTTTCTAAATCAAGATAATATTCAAGTTAAAAAATTTGATTCTTCAATCGATTCAATGTCTCAAAGTTCATACTACTTTAAAAAAGTATATTCACTTGGTTCTTCTAATGAAATTCTTTTAGGAAAAGCTGAAAATGTTACTTCACATATCCTACTAAAATTTGTTTTTGCTCTTCCTGATTCATTTAAGAATGATCTAAAAGCCAATAATATTAATGTTCTTGATTCCTGGGTTGAAATGGTTAAAGATTATTCCTTCGGTGATTCAAATTCAGCTTTTGATTATGATGTATATAAAATAAATGAGTATTGGAATTCATCAACTTTTACGGCGGATAGTTTTGCTTTTTTGTCATATGATAATACCAATTTAAGCGCTAACCATAATATTAAAAATGATTCACTTTTTACTTTTCATTTAGATGTATCGTTAGCAAAATCCTGGCTCCAAAATAATGCTGATACAACTCTGGCTGCAAACGAGGGAATAGTTATTAGTCCAACTAATACAAATAAAATTATTGGTTTTACAGCATATAATATTACAGCAACAAATGACCCTCATTTAAAAATTGTTGTTCAGAAGCCGGGTGTTTATGTTGATACATTAACCGGATTTGTTTCATCAGATATTAGTATTGTAACAGGTAATTTACCATCTGTAGGTAATGAAAATCTTGCGGTTCAATCAAGTTTGTCTGCACAGGCAAAATTGTTTTTTGATTTATCTGTCATTCCCGCAAACTCTGTAATAAACTCAGCAACTCTTACTCTTACAGTTGATACATTAAAATCAAAAACCGGTTCGCCTTTTACCAATGCCCTAAGAGTTTATCCTCTAAAAGATTCCACAACTAAAGAGGTAAATACAAATTATCCAGCCACATTAAGTAGAAGTGGAAATACTTTTAGCGGATCTATAACAAATATTATGCGTGCCTTTAATAATGGAATTGTAAATCAAGGTTTATTAATAAAAACATCAACTGATTTAATTGGAGTTGATCTTTTTGTTTTCAAAGGAAGCAATGCTGCAGATATTAATAAACGCCCTAAATTAGAAATTGTATATACTAGAAAGAAGTAATTAATTAATGAGAATTATTCTTTTAGCTGTTTTCAGTTCACTTCTTTTAATAGCATTCAGCAATGCTCAAAACAGTTCTGTTTATTCACGTTATGGAATTGGTGATCTGGAATATGGTTACTCACCCAAAATGATGGGAGTTGGAGATCTTGGAGTAACACAATTAGATCCTGATCATTTAGTGATAACAAATCCCGCAAGTTGGTTTTCGTTAAATCAAACCAGAATTGAATTTAGTTTGGGATATAAAGGGATAAATATTTCTGATAATACCAGAGGTAACTTTACTAGTGAAACTGAATTTAAAGGACTTACATTTGGTTTTCCTGTAAGTCGCGAATATGGAGTTGGAGTTGTAGCCGGACTTGTACCGTACACCAGAATCAGTTATCGATCTAAAGGAAGTTATGTTTCTCCAGATGAAGCAGTTGTTCCTTCTTATGATGTTTTTTATGAAGGCAAGGGTGGAATTTCAAAATTGTTCTTAGGTTCATCAGTAGTTTTGCCTTTTGAAATTGCTGCTGGTGCAACGCTTGATTACTACTTTGGAAATCAAAGATACTTTTCAAAAATTGAATTTGTGGATAATAATACAAACATCAATACCACCTACGAAAATAATCATCGCTCCACTGGCTTTGGAACAACACTAGGATTAATTTCACCAAATTTAGCTGATAAATTAAATCTACATGCTTTCTCGGACATCAGGTTGGGCTTGTCGGTCAATTATATATCTAACTTAAACTCAGATACACTGTTAACTTCAACATCATCGATTCTTATTGACACGATAGCAGTTTCTTCTACAAAATTGAAAATTCCTCTTAGGTTAAATAGCGGCGTTAGTTTTGTAATTAATGATACATACCACGTAAGTGTTGATTATGCTTATCAACCCTGGAGTAAATTTGAGTTTAATGGAGTAAAGGATAATAATTTACGAGATGCTCAAAAAATTAGTTTAGCATTCGAATTTACTCCCAAAAGAACTATGGGGATGAAGCTCATTGAACAAACTGTTTGGCGTGGTGGTTTAAGTTATGAAGAAACTCAATACAAATTTTATGGTAAAGGCATAAATCAATTTTCAGTTCTTGGTGGTCTTTCATTTCCAATCGGAACTGAAAATACTATTGATTTAGGTCTGCAATACGCTATGAGAGGATCAAAAGAAAATAATTTATTGAAAGAAGATTTTATTAAACTTTATCTTGGAATTAGCTTTGGAGAACTCTGGTTTTTAAGATCTGATAAATAAACTTAAATTATTGATAATCTTAAAAATTTATAAACTATTTATATAAAAAGGTTTCTTGAGATTTCAGGAAACCTTTTCTAATTTTGGCACAATCATTCATCAAATTAAATGGTAAATATGGAATCATTTCTAAAAAAAGATGCAGAAATTTATAATGTTTTACAATCCGAAATTGGAAGACAAACAAATAAATTAGAATTAATTGCATCAGAAAATTTTGTAAGTCCTGCTGTTCTTGAAGCTGCGGGTTCAGTGTTAACAAATAAATATGCAGAAGGTTATCCTGGCAAAAGATATTATGGCGGTTGTGAGTTTGTGGATATGGCTGAGAATATTGCACGAGATAGATTAAAAAAATTATTTGGTGCGGAATATGTTAACGTTCAACCGCACAGCGGCTCTCAAGCTAATATGGCTGTTCTTATGACATATTTGAAACCGGGTGATAAGTTTTTAGGACTTAGTCTTGCACACGGTGGGCATTTAACACACGGTTCACCAGTCAACTTCTCTGGAAAATTATATCAAGCAGTTGGATATGAGTTAAACGAGGAATCAGGTTTACTTGATTATAATAATATAGCTGATCTTGCAAAAAAAGAGCAGCCAAAATTAATCATTACTGGCGCAAGCGCTTATTCAAGAGATTGGGATTATAAAAAATTTAGAGAAATAGCTGATTCTGTTGGAGCTTTTTTAATGTGCGATATGGCTCATCCTGCCGGATTGATTGCAAAAGGTTTATTAAATAATCCATTAGACTATTGCGATATTGTTACTTCAACAACACATAAAACATTACGCGGTCCTCGTGGTGGAATTATTCTTATCGGAAAAGATAAAGAAAATCCATGGGGATTGACTACTCCAAAAGGCGATAGAGTAAAAATGATGTCTGAGCTTATTGATAGTATGGTTATGCCTGGTATTCAAGGTGGACCTCTGATGCATATTATAATGGCAAAAGCTGTGGCATTTGGCGAAGCTCTTACTGATTCTTTTAAAAATTATACTATTCAAATTATTAAGAATGCTAAAGCGTTATCTGCAAAATTAGGTGATTATGGTTTTAGCATTGTTTCCGGTGGAACAGATAATCATTTAATGTTAATTGATTTATCAAATAAAAATATTACTGGCAAGCAAGCGGAAATAGCATTGGAGCAGGCAGGAATAACTGTAAATAAAAATATGGTTCCATTCGACAAGCGTAGTCCTTTTGTAACAAGTGGAATCAGGATCGGAACGCCTGCTTTAACAACTCGAGGGATGAAAGAAAAGGAAATGGAAACGATTGCAGGTATAATTGATAAAGCAGTATCTAACTTTGAAAATGAAAAAACATTAAAGAATCTACAGGCAGAAGTTAAAAAGTTTACTGCTGCATTTCCATTATTTGCAGAAATGAAGTAACAAGAAATAACCGTGGCAGAAGAAATAATAAATGATGATGAGGCAATTGATTCTGAAAAAGAGATGACATTCCTTGAGCACTTAGAAGAACTGCGATGGCGAATTATATATTCATTAATTGGTATTGTCCTTGGTACTATTCTAGCCTGGATTTTTGTTGATTTTCTTGTTGATGTTGTTTTACTGAAACCTGCAAAAGATGCGGGTGCAATCCTGCAAAACCTTAGACCATTCGGTCAATTGTTTCTTTATATGCAGATTGCAATTATGGTTGGAATAATCATAAGCATTCCAAACATTTTTTATCAGTTCTGGCGATTCATTTCTCCTGCGCTGCGTAAACGCGAACGACGATACATTTTTTGGATTGTTACATTCTCATCAATTTGTTTTTTAATAGGAATTGCATTTGCCTACTTTGTAATGCTGCCTTTAACTTTGAAATTTGCTGCTCAATTTGGTTCACAATCCATTAAAAACGCATTTTCAATTGAAGAGTATATGTCCATTATCATCAGTGTTATGCTTGGTGCAGGTCTAGTGTTCGAACTTCCAATGATTTCTTTTTTCCTTTCAAAGCTTGGTATTCTAAAACCATCTTTAATGAAAAAATATAGAAAGCATGCAATTGTTGCAATTATGATAGCGGCAGCATTTTTAACACCGGGTACAGATCCCGTTTCGCAGATTATACTTGCTGTTCCATTGGTAGTATTATATGAAATAAGTATATTAATTTCTAAACTATCACTAAAGAAATCGTGATTAACCATAACTTAAAAGAAATAAGTAAACCAATTCAATCCGAACTTAATAGATTTGAAGAAATCTTTAAAGAATCTATGCGTTCAAAAGTTACAATCGTTGATCTTATTGCCAGATATATTATCCGACAAAAGGGAAAAAAAATTCGTCCACTGCTCGTTCTTCTATCCGCAAAATTATCAGGCGGAGTTACTGAAAGATCATATCGGGGTGCTGTTTTAGTTGAGG
>JAVHOU010000196.1:0-10211 GCA_036170275.1 Ignavibacteriaceae bacterium | reverse complement strand
CAACGGTTCAAAGTGATATTTTAAGGAGCTTTAACATAGCAATTCAACGAATGAACTTTTCGAAAAAAGTGAACTATGGATATGCTGTATTTAATTTTAGTGGTAACCGGTATGATATAACTGAATCGGATGAATTTTTTTACGAAAGAAGTTTTGGCGCTACTACTTTTTTAAGCTATCCACTTTCAAAATTTAACCGACTTGAAACAACAATTACTCTGATGAATTCTGATAGAGAAATTGTTCAGGGAATTAATTCAAGAAAATCTTTATTGCTCAGTAACTCTGTTGCGTATGTACATGATAATTCATTGTGGGGTCCAAGTGGCCCTATTGATGGTTCGCGGTGGCTGTTTCTTTTAGGCTACTCGAGTGATATTAAATATAGTAACATAAATTATTTCAGTGCTATCGCCGATTATCGAAATTATTTCCGATTAAGTTATTCAATAGCTTTCGCTCTGCGAATGAGTCTTTACTACAATGAAGGAAAAGAATCCAGAAGATATTTTATGGGCGGCAGTTGGGATCTGCGCGGTTGGCCTCTATGGAGTATTCGTGGAGAAAAAATGTGGATCACTTCTCTGGAATTCAGATTCCCATTAATCGATCAATTGCTGATAAAACTGCCCATTGTTGATCTTGGATTTTTTGGCATCAGAGGTGCAGCATTTTTTGATGCAGGCAGTGCGTGGGATAATGAATATAAAACAACTTATGGAAGTGTCGGAGCTGGAATACGTTTTAATCTTTTTAATGTTTTAGTTTTAAGATATGATATCGGTAAAAAAATTGTGAACAATTTTTCTAAATTTCAAACCGGTTTGTTCTATCAGTTTTTCTTCGGATGGGATTTCTGATGAAAAATATTTTACGAATCATATTCTTAGTTTTTTTAATTATTATTTCCGGTTGTGAAAAATCATTTATAAAACTTATCGTTCTGCAAGATGATAATGCAATACCGATGTTTGGGAAAACACCTTCTAGGGAGTTTTACGTTCCCGTTACAATCAGCGATTCATTAAAATTGATTTGGGAAAATGAAGCTCACGGGAGTTTCACTAATAGTTCAGCGGTAATATATGATTCGACGATTTTTATTAGCGATTTGAGCGGCAGAATTCATTGCTTTGATCTTCAAACCGGAAAGCAAAAAGGAGTATTAAAAACTAAAGGTGCAATTTATTCCGCTCCTCTAATCTTTCGAAATAAATTAGTTTATGTATTGTGTAATAACAAAGAAGATTATTCTGAACTTATATATTATGATCTTTACAATGCAAATGAACTCTTTGATATCATAATAGATGGAAGAGTTCTGAATCAAATGATAATTGATGGAAAAGATATTATCTTTTTTACTGAAAATGGAATTGTCAAAAAGTACTCTTTAGCCGGAGGAGAAATCTGGACTCAGAAGTTATCGTCAAAAATATACTGCAATCCTGCGTTGTCTGAAAACAAAATTGTTGTTGGCAATGATAAGGGTGAAATATTAATTTTTAATTCAACTAACGGAGATTTATTACTAAGAAAAAAAATAGGTAAAGCTTTTTACTCCGGAGTTACTATCTATAATAGTATTGCATACATCGGAGATGATACAGGAATACTTTATGCGATAAATATCGGTGATGGAAAAATTATCTGGCAATATAATACTGGTTCAAGAATATTAATGAATCCTGCTTTAGATGATCAAAATATTTTCATAGGAAATTTAAAGGGTGAACTTTTTTCATTGAAACAAATTGATGGCAAATTAAATTGGACAGCTAATTTTGGCGGCTTATTTAACAGTACTCCTCTCATCACAAATAACAGGATTATCATTACTGATCTTTACAAGTCATTTTTATTAATTGATAAAAATAATGGCGAGTTAAAAAAGAAATTTGAATTGGATGGAAGAGGTAAGCTGACACCTATATTATTTGACAATAAAATAATTGTCGGATATGATGATGGAGTAATTAGAGCTTATGAAATTATTTACTAAAATAATATTAGCGGTGGTGATGAGTATTACTTTATACTCACAGGATTGTAAATCTAAACTTATAGTTGTAACAGATTTTTTACCTGTTCAAATATTTCTTGACGATTCTTTAATATCTGATTCAAATTATTCTGAGATAGAACTACCTTATGGCGATTATAATTTATCAGTTGTTAAAAATAATTCTTTATGGAACGCTAAAACATTCAAGGATTCTATCCATCTGCAGGATTGCGAAATAAAAAAAGTTTTTTATTCAGACAAAAATAAAATTTATCTTGATTCCAGTCCTCAAGACGCTTATGTATTCAAAGGCGATTCCCTCATCGGACATACGCCATTATTTATAAATAAATCTGTTAATAATTTGATGTTAAGAAAACCGGGTTATACTGATCTAGCTCTTCCAAATAATCTGCTTGCGGAAAGAGTCAAATTTAATCTTCATTTTACTGGAGTGACTAAACAAGAAAGTTTTTTCAATTCGACTGCCTTTAAAATATTGGCAGGGACAGTAATTACACTTGGCGCTGTTACGGCATATTACAAATTGAAAGCTGATGACAGGTTTGATGAATATAAAATTACTCATAAACAGGAATTACTTGATCAAACAAAAAGGTATGATTTGATAAGCGGGATTACTTTTACCGCTCTTCAAATAAATTTTGGCTTTATACTTTATAAGTTTCTGACAGAATAATCTTTCATTCTTTACTCCTTCCTTTTTATTTTTAATATATGATTACAGTATTAGAAGCAATAAAGCTCTCAACAGATTATCTGGGAAAAAAACAAGTCGAGTCTCCTCGTACTAATGCTGAAATATTATTAGCAGAAATTTTACAGTGCAAAAGAATAGAACTTTA
Source organism: Ignavibacteriaceae bacterium (assembly GCA_036170275.1). GTDB lineage: Bacteria > Bacteroidota > Ignavibacteria > Ignavibacteriales > Ignavibacteriaceae > IGN3. Next base: position 7,340 of record JAVHOU010000196.1, on the reverse strand, counting down.
TTTGTCTTTTGATAAACCTCTTTCTGAAATTGAACTTCAAACTTATCGTGAATCAATTAAAAAGAGAGGGATGCGTATTCCATTACAATATATTATCGGCTACGTTGATTTTTTCGGATTGAAAATCAAAGTAGATTCAAATGTTCTTATCCCACGACCCGAGACCGAATTATTAGTTGAGAAGATTGTGATGGATTATAAAGGACAAACTGAAATAAGAATTCTTGATATCGGAGCTGGCAGCGGCAATATTGCTTTATCTTTAAAAAAGAATATTATAAATGCAAGTGTTGTAGGAGTAGATATAAGTGAAGAAGCAATTGCTTTAGCAAAAAAAAATGCTGAACTAAATTCCTTATCTCAAGTTGATTTTAAAAAATTTGATATTATAAATGATGATTTAATTGAATTGGGAAACTTTGATGTTATAGTTTCCAATCCGCCTTACGTTTCTGAAATGGATTTCCAGGATCTGGAGCCCGAACTAAAAGTTTATGAACCTAGAATAGCTTTAACCGATAATTCTGATGGCATCTCTTTTTATAGAAAAATTATTAGCTCATCTAAAGTTCTATTGCATAATTCTGGAAGACTTTATTTTGAAATTGGAAAAGATCAATTCAAAATAATTAGTGATTTAATGAATGATGAAGGATTCATTAACATTCAGATCATTAAGGATTATTCCGGGATTGAAAGAATTATTTGTGGAGATTTGAAATGAGAGCACTTGTTCAAAGAGTTTCACAAGGTGGAGTTTACATTGCCGAAGATAATTACAAAGCTGAAATCGGAAAGGGTATTGTTATTTTACTTGGAATTAAATCAGATGATAATAACAAAGATTTGGTTTTTGTTGCTGATAAATGCAGTAACTTAAGGATCTTTTCCAGAAAGGATCCATCTGCAGAAGATGTAAATAATAAAATGAATTTATCAATAAAAGAAATTAGTGGGGAAGTATTAATAATTTCTCAATTCACTCTTTATGGTGATGCTCAAAAAGGTAACAGACCAAGTTTTATCGCTGCTGCAAAACCTGAAATAGCAATTCCTTTATACGAAAAATTTATTGAACGAATGAAAGTTAATTTAGGTAACGATAAAGTTAAGACGGGCATATTCGGCGCAATGATGGAAGTGAAAATAATTAATGATGGTCCGGTTACTATACTAATTGAATCAAAGCCGTAGGTTAAATATTGAATCCTGTTTTAATGATATTTATAGATGGAGTTGGGATTGGGAAAAAAGATTTTGAATACAATCCATTCTTTAAATACGGATTTAAAACATTTGAAGAAATCTTTGGGGAATCTCCACATCTTGAAAAACCTTACCTTGAAAAGAATGGAGCATACTTATTTCCTTGTGATGCAAGATTAGGAGTTGCTGGTTTTCCTCAAAGTGGAACCGGACAAGTTTCAATATTTTGCGGTATGAATGCTGCAAAGTTTGTTGGAAAACATTTTGGACCTTTCCCTTATTCTACCACAATTCCAATCATTGCAGAACAAAATATTTTTAAATACTTCAAAGACAAAAACAAGAAAGCATTTTTTGCAAATGCTTATCCAGAAGTATTTTTTGATTATATAAAATCAGGTAAAACGAGATTAAGTACTACTTCCTTAAGCTGCCGTTTAACAGGTATAAAATTAAATGCTGTTGCAGATGTTCGTAAAGGCGCCGCATTAACTGCAGAAATAACAAATGAAAGATGGAATAAAAAATTAAAGTATAATCTTAAAGAAATTAAACCAGCAACAGCAGCAAAAAGACTTTTGAGATTAGCAGCTAAGAATGATTTTACTTTATATGAATTTTATCTAACTGATCATTTAGGACATGGAAGAATCGCTGATGAGTTCGATAGGATATATTCAAACCTGGATAATTTTTTATATACCATTCTTTCTGAAATAGCAAGTAAAAATATTAGTCTAATTATATGTTCGGATCACGGTAACTTTGAAGATCTTAGCATTAAAACACACACTTTAAATCCGGCTTTAACTATAACTGCAGGCAAAAATGCTAAGCAGTTAGCAGAGAGCATTAAAGATTTAACTGATATTAAACCATCAATTATTAAATATTGCATTTGAAGGATTACCCGTTTACAAAGTTCACTCTACTATTCGTAATTGGAATCATCGCTGAAAAATATTTTCAGATTGAATCCATTTCATTGCTTATAATTATCATCTCTTTAATTCTATTATTAGTCCTATTCCAAAAATTATCCAGAATAAAGATTTTACAATTAATATCGACAGTATTTGTTTATGCCATTATCTTCTTCACGGGATGCTTTATTGCTGTCTCAGGAAATGGAAAGATCAATTCACCTTTAATTAATTATCAAAAAGAAAAAAATGCCAGGCTCTACGCTAAAGTAATTGAAGTCGAATTAGAAAAATCTTTTGAAATTGTATTCACAGTAAAGACAGATTCAATTCTGTTTGATAATAAATTATTCATCACTAACGACAAACTGATTTGTAAATTCAGAGGTGATTCTCTGCGAAGAGAAAATCTTTATGAAAAGATAAACCCTGGAAATAAAATTTATATAACCGGCACATTTCAAAAGGGAAGAGATAGAAGAAATCCCGGAGAGTTTGACTATGATCAGTATTTAAAATCAAAAGGTATAACAGGATTATTTATTGCGTATGATACAGACAGCCTAAATATTATCAATGAACAAAAAGATTTATTTGGATCTGCATTATTTTCTGTAAGAAAGAATATTGATCGTACCATCCACGATTTGCACGATTCACAAACTGCAGGTTTGCTAAGAGGATTATTACTTGCAGACAGAAGTGAAATTGATTTTGAAACTAAAAGCGAATTTATTAATTCTGGTGTAATACATATACTTGCTGTTTCGGGGCTTCATGTCGGTTATGTATTAGTCATATTTGTGTTTTTGTTTGGCAGGTTTAATATTTATGCTAGATCGGTGCTAACAATTTTAGGGATTATATTTTTTATGTTTATAACAGGTGTACCGCCATCTGTTTTTCGAGCAACATTAATGGCAATAACTATTATCTCAGCGTTTCTCTTCAACCGAAGTACAAATATTATCAACTCGATTGCAATCGCAGCAGTAATAATTTTACTTTTTAATCCCAACGAAATTTATAATCCCGGATTTCAATTATCTTTTGCCGCAGTTTTATCAATTGGAATTATCTACCCTTACTTTCAAAGATCGATCACTAAATTAAAATTAAAACAAAAATGGATTGAATATATTTTATTGTTCTTCGGAGTTTCTCTCAGCGCTCAAATTGGAACGATACCTTTTACTTTAGCTTATTTCAGTAAACTTTCTTTAATAGCACTGTTTGCGAATTTAATCGTCATTCCGGTCGTAGGAATAATAATTGGTATTGCATTTATAGCCATAATTATTGGCGGGGCTTCTTACAGTGTGGCGATAAATTTTGGAGCAGCAAATAATTTAATTGCCGGATGGATGATAGATTTTATAAAATTTACGGGAAGTTTAGATTATTCATTTTTATGGATACGAAACTATTCGCTTTATGATGCGATAGTTTTTTATACTACTCTAATCATTGCTATAATATTTTTAAAGAAAGTTTCCAGACCAATCTATAAATATGCGATTATTATTCTCTCAATATTTATAATCATATTTTTCTCTCGTCTTGATAATAAACAATTACTTGAGGATGATAAACTAAGTATATTGATGATTGATGTCGGGCAGGGCGATTCATTCCTGATTAAATTTCCAAATGGTAAAACAGCGCTGATTGATGCGGGAGAAGCAAATCAATATTTAGATAATGGTGATAGAATAATTTTACCTTTATTGGATTATCTTGGAATAAATAAAATTGATTATGGTTTCGTCTCTCATCTTGATCTCGATCATTATGGCGGATTTGTTTCATTAATATTTAATGACCGAATTAAAGAAGTATATCGTCCATTACCTGATTCAAGCGATAAATCTATTAGATTCGAAAAATTTCTTACTGATAAGAAAATTAAAACAAATATTTACTCGAGATCGCATTTATACATAGGTACTGCAAAGATCTATTTTTTAAACGATCCAAACGATTATATTTACAAATCATTTTCCAGTAATGATAAAAGCGGCGTATTGAAAATTGTTTATGGAAAAACATCTTTTCTTTTTGTTGGAGATTGTGAATTCCCTGGAGAATATTATTTGGCTTCAAACTTTAAAGAAATGCTTGATTCAGATGTTCTAAAAGTTGGGCATCACGGGAGCAAAACAGGTTCATCAAAATTATTTTTAAATTTAGTATCACCTAAAATATCTTTGGTAAGTGTCGGAATAAAAAATAAATTTGGGCATCCTTCTGCAGATGTTATTAATTCTTTAAAATCGATTCATTCAAAAATTTATCGAACTGATGTTATGGGAGCAGTGTTACTTCAATCGGATGGAAAACAAATAAATTTTATTGATTGGAAAAATAATTAGTGTAAAAAATAAAATAAACTTTAACGGAGAATTTATGTCAAATCAAGTTTTAGTCGGAATAATAATGGGTAGCGATTCAGATCTGCCAATAATGAAAGAAGCATCTGATATTTTAAATGACTTTGGAATATCGAACGAAATGAAAATAATCTCAGCTCATCGCAGCCCACAAGTTTTAGCCGAATATGCAACAGATGCTCATAAACGTGGAATGAAAATAATTATTGCAGGTGCCGGAGCAGCAGCACATCTACCTGGTGTTACTGCAGCATATACACCACTGCCTGTTATTGGCGTACCTATAAAATCAAAATCGTTGGAAGGTATGGATTCTCTACTTTCAATAGTCCAAATGCCGTCAGGAGTTCCTGTTGCCACAGTAGCAATAAATGGTGCTAAGAATGCTGGAATTCTTGCAGCACAAATTATTGGGACTGGAAATGAATTGATACAAAAGAAGATAATTGAGTTTAAAGAAAAATTATCTAAGGAATCGATTCAAAAAAATAGTAAGATCAAATAAATAACAATAGTTAAATAATTGAATTATACTCCAAATCTTTGCATTGCTACTTCAAAACTAATTTGATAATTTTAACGGCGTTTTTAATATAAAAAGGAATAATCATGAAGAAGCTGTCCATAATATTTTTCATTACATTTTTAGTTTTATCTTGTTCCAAAACTTCTGATCAACAGTATCTTGATCAGGCAAATAAATTTTTAAAAGAAAATAAAGTATCTGAGGCTGTTACCAGTATTGAATCTTTATTGAAAGAATATCCTGAAAGTAATATTGCCCCAAAAGCTTTGGAACAACTTGCCACGATTTATCAGAATCAAATGGATAAAAATATTTCTTCGGAAGAATCATTTGATCGTGCACAAAAATATTTTAGAGAAGTTTATGAAAAATATCTCCAAAGCGAGGAGGCACCTAAATCATTATTTATGTCAGCTTTCATTTTGGCAAATGATCTTAAACGATTTGATCAAGCGACCTTAAGCTATAAATTGTTCTTAGAAAAATATCCTAATAATGCACTGGCATCATCTGCTAAAGATGAACTTGATAATATGGGCTTAACTCCGGAAGAAATACTGAAAAGAAATGAAACTGCTAAGAAGTGAGTAAATCATTTTCGGAATATAAAAGTTACCTCGACCCAAAGATAATTTCACGCATCAGTAGTCTTGATTTACGCGCAAGGTTAGTAGTTGAAGGTTTTATGGTGGGACTGCATAAAAGTCCTTATCATGGATTTAGTGTTGAGTTTTCCCAGCATCGTCCCTATATGCAGGGTGATAATTTACGAAGTGTTGATTGGCGGGTGTTTGGTAAAACTGAAAAGTATTTTATTAAACAGTATGAAGAGGAAACCAATTTAAGAAGCTACATCATCCTGGATAGCAGTAAGTCGATGAGCTACTCATCTGGTAAAACAATTTCAAAAATTGATTATGCCAAAACACTTGTTGCAGCCTTATCTTACTTAATGATCAAACAGCAAGATGCAGTTAGTCTTACAATTTATTCTGATAAAATTCATAAACATTTACCGGCAAAATCTTCTAATGCTTATCTTCAACAGATTTTAAGAGAATTAGTTGAAATAGAAACATCATCAAAGACAAACACTGCAGATTCCTTAAACAGTGTTGCAGAAAAAATTAAAAGAAGGGGATTAGTAATTATTATTTCAGATTTTTTTGATGACGTTGAAAAAACATTAAAAGCTATAAAACATTTTGCCTATCAAAAAAATGAAGTAATAATTTTCCAGATTCTGGATCCATTGGAGAGATCATTTGGATTTGGTAAGGATGCAATATTTAAAGATCTGGAAACTGATGAAGAATTAACAACTCAGCCTTACCAGATACAAAAAGCTTATCAGCAAGCTATGAATGAGTTTACGAATAAGATAAAACATGAATGTTTGAATTCTAATTTCGATTACAATTTGCTTGATACATCAACGCCATTTGATAAAGCACTTTTCAGTTATATTCAAAAAAGATCAAGACTTCATTAAAGCATTTATTTCAGCGAAATACTTTTTAGACAGCTCCTCAGAATACTTTTGTAATTTTGATTCAGTTATAATTCTAATAATTGGTTCAGTATTAGATTTTCTGAAATGAACCCAATGATCTGTAAAATCAATTCTTAAACCATCTTCAGTATTTATTTTTTCTTTGGAATAATTAGCAACAAGTTTTTTAATTATTTCATCAGGCGAAATACCTTTAAGATCGATCTTTTTCTTTGAGATAAAATAGTTTGGTAATTCATCTTTTATTGCTGAGAGTTTCTTACCAGAATCTGATAAGTATTGAAGAGTAAAAGCAATTCCAACTAATGCATCTCTTCCATAATGCAAGGCAGGATAAATTACTCCACCGCTTCCTTCACCGCCGATTACAGCATTCACTTCTTTCATCTTTTTCACTACATTTGCCTCACCAACAGGCGAAAGAAAAACGGTACAATTATATTTCTTTGCTATATCTTCAACCGATCTGCTTGTAGAAAAGTTTACAACAACATTTCCTTTAGTTTTACTTAGAACAAAATCAGCAGCCAATGTAATTGTATTTTCTTCGCCAAATGGTTCACCTTTATCAGTAATTAAAACTAATCTATCAACATCAGGATCAACAACTATTGCAAAATCTGCATTATTGGATTTCACTGCTTTCATTGTTTCCGTTAAATTTTCGGGAAGCGGTTCCGGTAGGCGGGGGAAGATTCCAGTTTTCTCACAATTCATTTCAATAACATCACATCCAAATAATCTCAATAAATCTGGAATGCAATAAGCTCCTGCACCGTTAA
>JAVHOU010000195.1:0-10256 GCA_036170275.1 Ignavibacteriaceae bacterium | reverse complement strand
CTAAATTGTCCGGAATCTTTTAAGGCTTCTGCTCCCAATTTTAATGCATTACGAATTGCTCCCAAATTTCCTTTTATAAAAACCGTAACAATCCCATCGCCCAAAATTTGTTTTCCGATAATTGAAACCTCATTAACTTTTAATAGTGCATTGACTGCTATGATAGAAGCCGAGACACTACCGGTTTCCAAAATACCTAAAGAATCAAATTGCATTAACATGCTCCCAAACAAATAATTGACATGAAAAAATAGATTGTATAAGCGGTAAAGTCAATCTGTTAATCAATGCTTTTAGAATCAAGAAACTCCTGCAAAATTATTGATGCCGAGCCCATATCAAGCAGGGATTTATTACGTCTTTTCTTTTTGCTTTTTACAGATTCCAAAATTTTTGTTTCGGCAATTACGGAGGTATAAGTTTCATCCCAAAGTATAACAGTAATTTTAAATTTATTTTCTAATTCTGATTTAAACTTTTTTACTTCTTCAACTATGGATGTAGATGATGATCTATTTTCATTTGGTATCCCGAGGATGATTTTTGTTACGGATTTTTCATTAATAATCTTACCAAGTTCAGTAAACTTATTTTTATCATTAATGATCACAACAAAAGCATAAGCAAAAGTTTTTAAAGGATCAGATAAAGATATTCCAATCCTTTTCCTGCCATAATCTATTCCCATAACTCTCGTTTCAAGTTCAGAATTCATCAAGTACTTTCAAATCTTTCAATATTATAAATTCCTGCAACTTTTTTTAAGCGTTCTATTATTCTATTAAGATGATCAAGATTGTTTACATACAATGCTACACTGCCTTCAAAAACGGAATCATTAGTGCTGATATTAATTGATTTGATATTTGTGTTTTGATAAGTAACAATGGAGTGCGAAATATCATTAAGTATTCCAGGTCTATCTTTCCCACGAAAAGAAATACCGGCTACAAAAAGTGAACCCTCTGCTTCCGGCCATTGAACGCTAACGAGTTTACTTTCGTCTTTCGAAGATAAACTTATAAGATTAACACAAGTCTTGCGATGAATTTTAATACCTTCACCAACAGTTATATATCCAATTACGGGATCACCAGGAATTGGATTACAACACTTTGCATAAGTATAAAGTATCCCTGATTTTTTTCCATCAACTAATATTCCACCAATATCGTTCCTGGCAACACTAACAAATTTTTTAAAGTCAACATCCTTTTCATATTCTTTATCATCCTTTTGAGTCGTAGCAGTAAGCACTTCATCAATATTAACAGTGCTTTGAGCTATAGCTTTAAAGAATTGTCTGGAGTTATCAAATTTGTTTGCGTGAGCAATTTGTAAAACATCATCAGGTGTAAAAGTAAGTTTCATTTTTTTCAGCTTCTTCTCCCAGATCTCCATCCCGCTTTCTACAATCGCCTGTTCTTCTTTGTTTAACCATTTTCTAATTTCATTTTTTGCTTTTTGAGTCTTAACAAATTTTATCCAGTTTTTATTCGGATGCTGATTTTTTGAGCTGATAATTTCTACTTGATCGCCGCTATGAAGTTGAGTATCGAGCGGTACAATTTTCCCATCTATCTTAGCGCCGATGCAATGAAAACCAACTTTACTGTGAATCTCAAAAGCAAAGTCGACAGGCGTTGAACCGAGAGGCAATCTCTTCAGGTCGCCTTTGGGAGTAAAAACATAAATTTCATCCTGGTAAAGATTAAGCCTAAAGTTTTCCAGCAGCTCTTTTTTTTGATCATCTTTAGATGCATTTTCAAAAATGTCACGTATCCAGTTTACCCACGTTTCAAGTTCTGTGTCCGTTGCAGTTTTATTTTCTTTATAACGCCAGTGTGCGGCAACACCTTTTTCAGAAACTTCGTGCATTTGCTTTGTACGAATCTGTATCTCAACTAATCTTCCTTCAGGCCCAACTACAGTTGTGTGAATTGATTGATAATTATTTGTCTTAGGTATAGAGATATAATCTTTAAATCTATCGGGAACAGGCAGATATATTTGATTAACAATTCCGAGTGTAGTGTAGCATTCATTTCTATTTTCAGTATCAAGAATAATTCTTACAGCAAACAGATCATAAATTTCCTCAAATGGTTTGTTTCGCCTTACCATTTTTCTATATATGCTGTAAAGATGTTTCGGTCTGCCATTTAATTCAAACTTTAAATTTGATTCATTCAATTTTTTAATTATTGGATCAGAAAATTTTTTAATGTAGGATTCTCTGTCTTTCCTTTTTGCTTTTAGTTTGCGGGCTAATTCTTCGTATGCTTCACGATTAAGATATTTAAAAGATAAATCTTCAAGCTCCCATTTAACTTTACCCAAACCAAAACGATGTGCAAAGGGAGCATAAATCTCCAGTGTTTCTTGTGCTATTCTTCTTTGCTTATCAGGATTTACAAATTCTAAAGTACGCATATTATGAAGACGATCAGCAAACTTTACCAAAATTACCCGAACATCTTTTACCATCGAAAGTAAAAGTTTACGATAGTTCTCCGCTTTTGTTATTTCATGCCCGCGGAATATCCCGCTTATTTTTGTAACTCCATCAACTATATCAGCAACTTCTTTTCCAAACTCCTTGGTCATAAAATCCAGATCGTACTCCGTATCTTCTACAACATCATGAAGAAGTGCTGTTACAATTGTAATATCGTCAAGGGGAAATTCCTCCGCAACTATCATTGCAACTTCATAAGGATGGGTAAAGTATGGCTCACCGGAAGCACGAAGATCATTTTTATGCGCTTCTAAACTTAGCTCAAATGCTTTAGACAATAATGCTTCGTTAACCTTGGGAAGATTTTTTTTACAGACTGCTATCAGGTTGTCAAGCATCTTTTGATATTTTGGATTATCTATTGCCATAATTGCTAATTGATAGACACGTTTAATAACTACAACTTAATTTAATTTTTTTTAATGATTAGTTAAAGGGAGAGTTAAATCTATAAATACGAATTATTTTTGCGAAAGTTCAGCTTTTAATTCTTTTACTCTTTCAATTCTATTACCTAATCTTTCCATTTCATAAGAATTAAAGTCTTTAACTGAAAGAATTTCATCGCAAAGTAATATGGCTTCTTCGCGTTTGTCAATTTTAACTAATTGCTGGGCGATCAAATGTTTAAGAGTTACTTCATTAACTTTGTTAGTCTTTATTTCTTTTGGATATGAGTTTAAAATTTCCTGATAAATCATTATTGATCTTTTAGGATCTATATTTTCGTATGCCCTTGCCAGTCCCCATTTAAATATTCTTGCTTGTGGATGCTCATTTGATGCCAGCTCTGCTGTTTTGATTGCATCTTTATAATTTTCTTGCTCGATGTAAATCCAGATCAAAGAATGTACAGCAAGATGTGAATTATAGCTGGAATACTTTATTGCCTTTTGAAGATATTCTATTCCAAGATCTTTTTCGTCGGGAATAAAAGGAAGCCAATTAATAAAATCAGTTTTTTTTCCTTTCCAGAATTTGTAACTACCGATTGCAATTAATGATTCATAAAACTTTTTATCCATCTCAAGACAATCATTAAAAGCAGATACTGAACTTAATCCTGTAGAAAAAGCAGAAAACCAGCTTCCACTCAAAGCATCATAATAAGAAATGTATCCTTGTGTTAACGCAAAGAAGTAATGATTCCAAATATTATGATCATCTTGTTTAATTAATCTTTCGGAAATTTTTTTGGCATCTTCAAGATATTTGGTTATAAGTTTATCATTAAAAGGTGTTGCATAATCGTAAGACTTAGCAATTTGAATCGCTGCAAGATAAATTTTACCAAGTGGAATATCTCTTCTTGATTTATCAAGTTGATTAAATATTTTCTCAGCTTCATCATACTTCTGGTCAATGATTAAACTTATGCCCGATTTCAATATTTGATGAACTGATTTATCAGGATAAATCTGAGCAAAACTCTTTGGGAAAAAAAGAAGAATTGAAATAATCAGAGCGGTTACTAAATTAAAGTGTACCGAACGTTCTATCACCAGCATCTCCTAATCCAGGAAGAATGTAGCCTTTGCTGTTTAGTTCGCGGTCAAGTGCAGCAGCAAATATTTTAACATCCGGATGATCAGCTTTTATTTTTTTAATTCCTTCCGGTGCAGCAACCAGACAAGCAAAAAATAATTTTATTGCACCTCTTTTCTTTAAATACTTTAATGCTTCGGATGCGCTGCCGCCAGTTGCAAGCATTGGGTCAAGTAAAATTACTTCGGAGGTTTCAAGGTTTTTAGGAACCTTATAATAATACTCGACCGGCTTTAGAGTTTCTTCATTTCGCTGCAAACCGATATGCCCAACTTTAGCATCGGGAATGATTTGAAGAAATCCATTCACCATTCCCAACCCTGCCCTTAAAACGGGAACAAGAATTATATCATTAGTTAATCGAACGCCCTTAGTTTTTTCAAGCGGTGTTTGGACATCAATATTATATAACTCAAAATCCTTGGAAATCTCTACGGCTAAAACGTTTGAAACTCTTTGCAACGCAGCACGAAACGTTTCTGAATCTGTAATTTGATCTCTTAAGATTGTTACATCTCGTTTAATCAGTGGATGATCGATAATTAAAAAGTTATTATCCATAAATTTTCATCAAATTATTTTTGCCTAAAACTGACTGTAATTGGTACGCCCTCAAAACCATACACTCTTCTTATCAATTTTTCAAGAAATCTGCGGTAATGCTCCGGTATGTGATTTGGAAAATTAGAGAAAAATAAAAAGATCGGATAATAATCACCAACCTGTGAAATAAATTTGATCCTAATTTCTTTACCTGTTGGCGAGGCAGGCGGTGGATTCTTTTCAATCTCAGCTAAAAGCGTATCGTTTAATTCCGAAGTTGGAATTTTTTTTATTCGTTCACCTTGAACCTTTTTGCAAAGCTCTATTAGTTTATAAATTCTTTGCTTAGTAAGTGCGGAAATAAAAATAATCGGGGCATAATTTACTGTGCCTAATTTATCTTTAATATCTAGTTCAAATTCCCGCGCAGTATTAGTTTCTTTTTCAACCAGATCCCATTTATTTACTGCAATTATAAGTCCCCTTCGCCAACGTACAACTTCATCAATAATTTTTTGATCCTGTTTTTCAAAACCGATTTTTGCCTCAAGCATTACTACTGTTACATCGCATTCGCTAATAGCTTTAAATGTTCTTATGTTTGAAAAAAATTCAATACTTTCTTCAACATTTTTTTTCTTTCTTAATCCTGCCGTATCGATCAGAACTATTTCTTCACCATAGAACTTAAGAACTGAGTCTAAACTATCGCGAGTTGTTCCAGGAATATCAGTTACGATGCTTCTATCTTCACCTAACAAAGCATTTGTAAGAGATGATTTACCAACATTTGGTCTTCCAACAATTGCGATTTTTAATCTTTTATCCACTTCAATTAAATCATCTGTTGGAAAATCTTTTGTGATGTCATCAAGCAAATCACCGGTGTGTCTTCCACTCATTGCTGAGATATCATAAACTGTTTCAACACCTAAAGAATAGAATTCACTTGCCGCTGCAACGTGCGTTTCAGCATCCACTTTATTAGCAACCAAAAAAAATGTTTTACCTGATTGACGAAGTAAATCAATTATAAAATTGTCAATTGGATTAATACCTGATCTAACATCAACCAAAAAGATAATGGAATCGGCTTCATCAATAGCAACCTCCACCTGTTCACGAATTGCTTTTTCAAATAAATCTGATGATTCCGGTACATATCCACCGGTATCAATCAAGCGAAATCTTTTTCCGTTCCAATCACATTCGCCATAATTTCTATCGCGGGTTACTCCGCTTTTATCATCAACAATAGCTTCCCTTTTGCCAAGCAATCTATTAAAGAGTGTTGATTTCCCGACATTCGGTCGGCCAACTATTGCAACTAATGGTAATTTCATAATTGAAAAATAAGGAAATAAGGTTTGGTATAAAATTGTTAATTCTTTTTGATCAAAAAGAAGAAGGCTGCCTCAAAAGCATTAATTTGTCGGTCTGAGCTTGTCGAAGACTGACATTTGTTAATGAATTCACACTTCGACAGGCTCAGTGTGACAGGAAAAATTACTTTTGAGACAGCCCTTTAATCGCTTAGAAACTATAACTCACATATATTGTAGGGATAAATTCTGCACGGTTAGTCAATTGAATATTTTCTAATCTGAATTTAACTGCAAGATCTTTATTGTATTGCAAAGATGACCAAACTGCATCAAGCGCACTTAAAAAGTGATTAACATAAATTCCAACAACTGCAGTTGATGCAACAGAATAAAAATCATTTGCCTGTCCTCTCATTGCGGAATAAAAAAGTAAATTTGGAGAAATCTGATCTTTATTTCCGCCGCCTGTAAAATCATTCCAGCCAGCACTGTATTGATGATACTTCCCTATCAACTCATAATATTGCTGCTCACCGTGAGGCGGTAATGCATGACCCGTTTCGGCGGCATTTAACTGTTTCCAGTTAACTCTTTCCCAGGGCGGTAAATTTTCATCTGGATTAATCGTTATTTTTTTAGTCTCATCTGTAATCTCGTACTGATTTAACCATTCTGCATATCTTACAGCACTCCAATTGTGATCAGGATTTTTATAAGCATCAGCATAATCTTGGAACTCGTTTGTTTTTCTATCGCCTTTGTTATCGTAAATAACAGCGGTTGTAAGAACAGCAGCTTCAAGGGCTAAAAATATTCCAGCTTTTATGTATTCTCCAGAATAAATTTCACCTGCACCCGGAACCAATAAAGATAATAGTCCCGCAAGCATAGGAGATTTTTTACTGCCGCTCATCATTACCATTTGTGGTTGTACTGGTTCTGAATAATTACTTAAGATAACTTTTGCATCGGTGGATAAGTTTCCGGAATAAACTTTTTTATTACTTGTTTGCTGTCCGAAAGTAAATGTTAAAGCAGTACTAACTATGATAATAAAACAAATATTTCTCATTTAAATTTCCTCTATCGCTGTCTAATCTGTTTATTAAAATTTAATATTTCAAACCCGAATAAAATTCCTCCATAAAAATTCCACTCTTTACCATATTTAACAGTCTGATTATTTACAACTCTGGTAAATTCATCAAATCCATAAGAAGCATTAAAGAAAATACTTGTCGGGAATAGATAATAAGAATTGAGCTGGAATCTTAATTCAGCGCCTGCACCTTTTTTAAACTTACCTGCAGTTGATAAATTGCCAGTCCATGCATTACCGATATCACCATTAAATGAAAGAAATATTTTATCCAGATAAAGATGCCCAATCTTCGCATCAATATCTCTGAATAAAGGGAAACGATAAGTTAAGTTGAACCAAGCAATTTCATTTCCGCTTATGGCATAAAATGGATATGCCTTCATTCCAATTAATCCGCCAAGATAGAAATCAAAAAAATCTGGCATTTGCGGACCAAGTATTGTTCCTAACCTAAAAGAAGTATTAATTGTATGTGAATCAAATATTGGCAGGTAAAGACCGGATTTTAATTCAAGTCTGTGAAAATTAAAATTTGAATACTGGGGTTTTAGTATTCCACCCTCATTTTTATAATTACCATTTTCATTATACTTATTAAATTCATAATTATAATTAAGATCAATATTAAACCCGACCGGATTTATATCATCATCTTTTGAAGGCAGAATAGCTCTCCAGGTATATCGTGCCTCAACATTTCTTCCAATAAAATAATTATCTTTGAACGTTGGGTTGAGTTCATACATATTTTTAGAGTAATTAAAATATAAAAAACTCTCCAGACTAGCGGTATATGTACTATAGGCAAATTTAAGTTGTAGATTTTGATCACGAGAGAATAATCTATGTTTCACTATAAAGTCAAACTCAAAAAGGTCATATGTCACATCTGCATTAACGATTTGATCATAAATAGTCTTTCCTAATGAATCAATATATCCTTCACCAATTGGCAATTTGATATCGGACGCTTTGCGGCTTATGCTGTATAGTTCTAACGAGAGTTCAGGTCTTAATCCAATTGAGGATAAAAGTGGAAGTTTATTTTTATAATCAAAAACTAAAAACAAATCTCTTTCCAATCTTGAATTGATTGAACCGCCTGCAAAAATAGCATATCGATTTAGCATATCACTTGACGAAACAAATAATCCCGGTTTAAACTTTTGTATAAAACTATTTCCTGTATTGTAATTATCAAATCGTAGGAATGGGAAGAAAGTTAATCGCGAAAATGCTCCAGTATAATTTTCTTTTTTTAATTCCTGTTGATTTTTGTCGTTATAGTTATGCAGAGATGTAATATTAAAATTATTTATATCGCCCTTTGGTTTATCATTATCTAATGGAGGGTTATTTAATCGAACATAATTATTGCCTTCAATCACTTTCTTCTGCTCATCAAAAGTGATTTTATATATTTTATACCCAGTTGAAGTGTAACCCGAATAAATTAAATCGCCATCATTAGAAACATT
Organism: Ignavibacteriaceae bacterium; assembly: GCA_036170275.1. GTDB lineage: Bacteria > Bacteroidota > Ignavibacteria > Ignavibacteriales > Ignavibacteriaceae > IGN3. The sequence continues at coordinate 1,745 of JAVHOU010000195.1, read as the reverse complement.
TGCCATAAAAGCACCGCCAAGAACATTTGTTAATTGCTTTTTAGTTTTTGATTTTAAATCAAACGAGTAAAGATTGAATATTCCTGTTTCATCATAGCTAAATATTATATTTCCATTTTTATCAAAGGTCGGATTTCGTTCATCATTATTTGAAGCAATAATAAATTCAACATTACCTCCGGCAGAATTAACTTTAGCAATGTCTCTTGTATTTCCATAAGAATAATCAAACACTATAAAAGAATCATCTGGAGAAAATTTTGGATTGTAAACCTGTTCGCCATTTTCAAAAAAAGTTAATCGTTTAAAGTTTTTCCCGTTAATATCTACCATACCAAGATTTGTTGTACCGTCTTTCTGAAAAAGAAACACAATATTCTTTCCATCATTTGAAATGGATGGTTGATTTGCTCGCAAATTTTCTGTCAACCTTGTTTCTTTTTCGGTTGTTAAATCATAAATAAAAAGATCATGAACATTATACCAATCCGGATTATCTTCCGTAATCTTCGCATACACAATTTTGTTTCCGTCAGGAGCAAAAGAAAAAGTTGAACGAACTCCGCCAACAATATTTTTTTCTGTTTTAGTTTCTAAATTGTATTCAAAAATTCCCGCAGGAGCAAAATAATCAGAAGATTTATTTGAGATGTAATAAACTTTTTTGCCATCTTTAGAAAAGATTGGGTAGAAGTTTCCAAAACCATCCTTAGCAATCTGCTCACCAGTAACTAAGTTTGATAAAACTTTTTCACTTCGTTTACGATAATCATTTTTTAAATAACGGCTCCATTCATCATATATTTCATTACCATTTTTGCCCAAAACATCTTTGAACGCAGCATCAACAGAGAAATTTCCGAAACTTCCCAATGCCTTAGTTATTTGCCCTAGTTTATCTTCGCCATATTTTTGTGCAATGTATCTTGTTAATGCAAAACCAGAATTATAAACGGACTCATTACCCAAACTTGTTTTTCCAAACACACCCATTTCATTCCAGCTTAACATATTATCATCTAACGCATAAGAACGTAAAATCATATCACGATGCGAATCCCAATTATCATAATTAAACTCTTTACGCATATACTGTGCGGTGCCTTCTGCAAACCAGGCTGGCACATTTATCATCGCCAATGGATACGATACTACAACATTAGGAAATCCATAAAGTATATCAGGTCTTCTTTCATCTTCATAAGTTAACAATTGAAGAAACACAGCAGGGATACTTCTTGTTGTTTTCATCGCTGATTGGATTTGAACCATGTGAGTAAACTCGTGGGAGATAACATTGCGTAACCAATTATGCGCACCGCGTAAATCAAAATCTAATGCACTTGTCCATATCTCAATTTTATTATCAAAAAAATATGTGGCGCCATTTGAGTAGTCATCAATATCTTTTATTACAAAATTTACTTTATCAGGTTCATATCCGTAAAGAGAACAAATTGGATCCCAAACTTCATCCACAATTTTTGCAACAACTTGTGCTGTTCTTTCAGCGCCGTCATGGAAATGGATATCAGCATGCTTGCCTTTAATTGTGTACCAATCAAGCTCAGGATGAAATTCCGTAAACTGTGAAAAGATTTTTGAGCTAAATAGCAGCAGGAATAAAAATGAGAAAAAGAATTTCATAAAATTTCAGGATAAAGTTTTGAATTGTGATAGAAGATTATTTTATCTATATTTTCAAGATACTTGAGATAACACAACCTCTTCAAGTCATAATCGCA
>JAVHOU010000194.1:0-34797 GCA_036170275.1 Ignavibacteriaceae bacterium | reverse complement strand
GCGGAATTTGAATTGTATTATTAAATACCTCTGATAAACCAACTTTTTTACCAAATCCTTCCAAAATAACCGGGTTTGAAGTATTAAAAATGTACTCATCAAGTGAGCGGTAAATAGGAACAAGGTACACAGGTAAAAAAGATTCTTGCTTTTTACCAGGTGCCAAATCATTTTCAATTCCAAGTAACTCAGAATAAGAAGAATTAATGGATATGAATCTGGCTTGTAAATCTTTAATCCATATTGGGTAATTATATTCATCGATTATTATTTGAAGTCGTTTTAATCCCACAACTGTGAATGGGATTATTTTTTCAATTTCTGAAACTAATGATTTAAATTTCTCAATCACTTCCTGATTAAAATATTTTCCAAATCTCAATTGAATTTTATCAATAGAATTTTCGGCAGAGTCTGATAGATTTCTTTTGAAAATAAGAGCAATATATTTCTCACCATTTATCTCTATAGGATTAATGTTTAAATCGAATTGAAAACTTTCACCAGTTTTTGTTGTGATCAGAAAATCTTTAATGATTTTTGTTAGATTTGTGAAAAGTACCGGACCAATAGCATCAGTTAAATTTCTTGAAGTACCATCATCAAATACTTGATCAAGATTAAGTGTAAATTCATCAATATAAAAAATTGACGACGCATTTTGATTAGCATTTAGTATCTCAAACGAGGAATCCAACATAATTATAGGATCACTAATTACTTCAGTAATTTTAGCGTAAATATCAATCCACTCTTTTATTTTCGATTCCATCGGTCTTAAAAATATTTTTAGAAAGTTGAAACTGCTACTTCGTTTGAATAATCAGAATATCTGTTCAAATCATATCCTCTTATTCTATATTTATAATTGTGATTTGGTGAAACATCAAAATCCAAAAAAACATTACTTGATGCGTCAATTCTTCTTACAAACACAAAATTATTTGCATCAATTTTTTTTTCAATATCGAAATATACAGTACTGTTGTCTGATTTATTCCAATTTAATTCTACTACTCCAATAGTTTTATTATAATTAGCTGTTAAATTAGCCGGAGGCAAAAGTACAGTTGATAATAACTTTATTGAAACAGTATTACTAAATGCAGAATCTGAATTGCTATAAGATTTAATTCTATAAAAGTAAGTGCTTCCAATTAACAAACCATTGCTATTATCTTGAAAACTAATAGCGTTTTTAACCAACACAGCAATGTTAAAATATTTTAGATTATCAATACTTCTTTCAACTACAAAGTAATTTTCGTTATCACTATTGTCTTTCCATTTAAGTTCTACTGTCGAAGTTCCCGAGAGAGTTGCAGACAGATCAGATGGAGGGATTAAATTACCCGATGTAATTAATCCAGCAGAATTAATTTCAGAACTGAAAGGAGAAAATCCACTATTTTTTTTGCCTCTTACCTTATAAAAATAAATTGTACCGTTCGCAAGTCCATAATCATTAATATTGTTTGAGTTTCCGGAAACTTCCTGCAATAACGAATACTCACCGCTTGTTCCGGTTTTCTTCCATATCTGATAAGCTTCAACGTAACGCGATGAATCCTTCCAACTTATATTGCACGAACCATCATTAAAATTTATCAAAGTTAGATTGAATGGTTTAAATGGAAGACGGTTATCTATCGTAATCTTAAGATTATTTATTGTATTACTTTTTTGAGATGTATTATTCTTATCATAGTAGATTAGATATAAGTTGATGGCTTTTCCAACATAAGTGGAATCAAAATTAAAAAAAATTTGTGGTGCTGTTCCATCCTGATTAGGTGGATAATTTCTTTTAAATACTCCATTAATATATAATTCGATAAATTTCACTGAATATGGCTGAGCAACTGAATAAACAATTTCATTCAAACCCTCTGAAAATTCGATATTACTTAATGGAGAAGATATGTTTATTTTCAGGTTAGCATTTTGTTGGTCACCATTTTGATCAGGACTAAGAGATAGATCCGCACAAGATTGGATAAATATTAGTGATAAAATGACTGCGCAGAATTTAAATATTTTTTTTCTTTTATTGTTGTGACTAAGCATAGATTTAAAACACTAATCTTTATTTACAATTTTAATTATCACTAAAAACCAGACCAATTCGTTTAGTATGCCGTGCACCAATTTCGTCTATTGTTAAATTTATTAAACTCATTTTATCATCAAAAGAATAATTTATAAACTCATCCCCAGAATTGATAGATACCAAGTCTTTATTGAATTTGTATGGCCAATTAAAGATTAGATTAACATTTTCAATTTCTTGCGAATTATTATTTTTAACAACAATGGTTGCGGAATTTTCTGAATTAGAATTAATATCCACAGAAATATTCGCTTTTGTGTTCAACCAATTCTTTAATGATAGTAAGGTTACAATTTGGTTTTCAGATGTTTTACTTTGTGCAACCTTAATTAGAAAATCATCATCAGGATTACTATTACAATTTATTTCTGAATTATAAGTCAAAAATTTTATACCGCCATTATTATAACTGTCTTTGTTATTTCCTGAATAAGGGATTAATAAATAATTTTTGTTTACTGATAAAGGAAAACCAGAAAAATTACTTGGATATAAAAATATTTCCACACCTAGTTCGTTTAAAGATTTAATTGCAGCACTTTTGATTAATGATTGAGAAATAATAATGTATTTGATGCTAACGCCTCTTCCATTATTAATACTTGTAAATGCATCAATCAATTTTTGTTCTACATTTTGATCTGCGTTTGTATAATTTGATAGATCAAGAATTAACTCGTCCGCGCCAAACTTTTGCCATAACGTGTCATTAATTTTTTGATCGACAGAAAAAATAAGATGAGGTTTAAATCCTTCCTGATGTATTTTATCAATTAACTCAGGAGTGAGAGAATAACTATTTCTAACAAACAGGATAGTAGAAGAGTTCTTGCCTTCTGGAAAATTGCTAAGCCAAACATCTGGCTTTTTGTCTAACCAGTTTATGGAATTGATGATCAGATTTTCAAATTCATCTGTATCATTTTTCCCACCAATAAAATCTTCAAAATTAAACCCAGCCCAAATAAATTTCCCTGAATTTTTCAATCCACCCACTAATGAAGTTTGATTCCCGGAATAATCATCGGAACTAATTGTTCCAAGTGCAAAATTATTTTTTGGATTTATCGTTGTAATTAATGGTGAATACTTTATAGAAATTTGAATAAGACCATCAGCATTTTCATCATTATTAAAAATGGGATTAAAATTTATCGTTTGAAATAAATTAGGTTTATTATAATCAAACTCGTCAATCTTTATATCAAAAAGAGTTTCAATATTTTGGTATCCTAAAAAATTTCCATCTGAATCAAGACTAAGTTTGGAACCAACACTTAATATTGATTTACCATTATTTAAAAATTGCTGCAGAGATTTCATTTCATCCGTACTGATAGAATTTACTGCAGGTAGAATCAAAATATCGAAATCATCCGATATGCCTGACTCAAGATCTCGATCATAAATCACTTCATAAGAAATTTTCTTTTGCATTAGAAATAATTCCCACAAAGTAATCTCATCAATTATTTTGGGTGAATTGATTTCTGAATATTTTTCTGAATATCCTGAATAAAGGACTGCTATTTTTGATTGTGAAAAAATTAATTCAGAATTAATAATTGTAAAAATAAAAACCAGAGATAAGATAAATATCTTGTTGAAAATTGAACTCATAATTTTGCCCTATCATAATCAAGATAATAAACACGAGACTCTCCGGGTTTTAAATCATCTATATAAAGATAAACCATTTGCGATCCCGAGCTATGTTTAATGTTTGCCGGTTTAGTTCCAATAATCTCAGAACCAAGAGTTATATTATTTGCATGATCATTCAAATCAAGATCAACAACTAAATTATTTATTGCATCAACGCCTGGATTTGAAATTTTTAATGCAACACGAGTCTTCCCTCTTCTATCCGCTTTAATTTCAATATAGTCACGCTTTTCGTACCATTTTTGTATTTCGGAAGCAGTTGTTATCCAAAACTTTTTTTTCTTAAGATCTTTAATAACATCCATAACAACTCCGGCGTAATCACTTCTACATTGATATTCAGTATGAATTTTAAAAATGTACATGCCGCCTTCAAATAAAACTCTATCCAAATCTTCCTGATAAGTGTAGAATTGGAACTCCGGTAATGTTAAACCAAAATCTCTTATAACTTCGTAATCATCCCGAGCAGTTTTCGTCATCGTTACTATTCTTTTTTCACCACGAATAATTGTTTTGGGAACAGATCTATCAGTAAGGGAATCAGTTAGGACATACTTAAAACCCGAATTTATTACAGCGTTAATTGTATTCTGATCAAACAAACCGAAGTATGGAAGTAAACCTGATACTTTTGTTGAAGAAACTTTTTCCAGTAATTCCCGTGCAGAATTAATTTTTTTGAATTGATCTTCGTAAGAATTTAATTTATTAAATTTATCATTAATTGAAGATAAATACCCAATATCAACAAGAGCGGCAATTTCTCCGTATAAAGAAATTTGTTTTATTAATTGTTTATTCGATTCGACTAATGCGGGATCAACAAAAAAGGTAGGAGTTATTCCTTCCTCTTTAAAAATGGGGAGAATGTTTTTAATATTTTCAGCATCATTGGATATTACAGGAGCAATAACCGCTGCGGCTTCATAACCAGTGGGCCAATCACGTACGTAAGCAATCGGTGAATATGTTAACCATTTAATGGAGTTGTTAAAAAGTCTTTCGAAATAAACATAATCTTCCTGTACACCGATGATGGAATTCAATTCAAATCCCATCCACATAAATCTTCCAATTCCAAATGATCCAAAAGCAATTCCCGCGGACTTTTTAATTTCCTCTCTAACCAACCCATCATCCATTCTGTAATTATACCAAAAGCTAACTTGAGTAGTTCTCGGGTCAAGCACTTCTGCAGCAATTGGTCTATCCCATGTTGCAATTTTCAATGGAAAGCCGGTAGGAATATTAGCAGTAATTGGTAAGCTTCCGCAAATGGTATGAATCTTTGAATACTCATCTGGTTTTAGTTCGTGTGAAAATTGCATCCCAAAAACCTGATTAAAAAATTCCCAGCCTTTCCATTTACCATCATCAGAAAAAGTACCGATGCTGCCTGTAGCAAAAATACTTCCTCCCTTTTCCAAATATTTTTTTATCTGCATGGATTCTTTTTCACTAATCGATTTTGTGCCAGGCAATATCAATAACTTATATTTGAAGTGATCCCCATTTTCAATCGTCTGATCTGAGATTATTTCAAACTTAAGATTAATATTTCCTAAAAATTTTTTCCAGGTCGAGATGTTATCATTCAACCATGTGCTGCCTGCAGGTAAAGTGTTTTCAGTATACTTTGAATACAAAATTCCCACTTCTGGTTTTTTACCAAACAGGAAATCTTCAACGATATTGGAATTGGGGATTAATTCTGAGGTATCAAATCTGCCATACACGCCGCGTAAAATAAAATAATAAATAAGAATGGCTGAGATAATAATTACAAAGCCGGAAAGAATAATAAAGAATTGATTTATTCTTAAACCAAAAAATTTTTGATTTACCGCCACTTTACTGCTCCTGAATTTCGATCTTCTTTAGGAGATATATATCCATCAGAAGTGTATTTCAGGAATTTATTTTCATCACTTAACCGCTGCTCAACTTTGGATTTTTCCTTTGAAACTTTTTCATTGCTGTATTTATAACCACGCGGTTCGGGTGTATATCTTGATTGAGATGGTCTTCTTTCTTGCACATTTATTTCGCGGGAAATTCCAGGTTCAACGTGCCTACCCTGTTTATGCTCCTCAGATCTTTCATATTGATTTAATGGATTCTCAACTGGTGATACAACTTCTGCTTTAACACTGTTGGGTTTTGTTTGATATACAAGTTGCTGCCTGCCTTCCCTTACCTTGTAGAGAATATACGCCCCGATAGCCAATATGAAAGTACATATTGTTGCAACGAGAATAATAGTAGATAATATCGGGATAAGTTCCATTTATTATACCTGGTTTGTTTTAATCACAAGTTTTTTTGAATCCATTGAATTTCCTCTTTCTAATTTACCCCACGTCATTCTAATTCCCAAAAATTCTTCGATAGTTGACATGGTTTTACAAATATCAATAATAAGAATGAAAAACATTCTATAAATTATGGCATACCAGATTAATCTAAACTCCTCTTTTTCAACAGCAATGCTGTAAAGTGCCGTAACCAAATCCAATATAGCTAAACCTGCCCACCAGAAAAATAATAATTGAGAAAAACCAAAGAATATGGCAGCAAAAATAAAGAAAGCATTTGCGGCAATATTCATGGTTGGCCATATCAAAGCCTCATAGGACATAGCCCAAAGAATAAAAGTGTGTCCAAAATTAACTGTTGGATTAAATAATAATTTTTTATGTTTTTTTAATGACTGAAGAATACCTCTTGTCCATCTATATCTTTGCTTTAACAATTGTTGCAGTGTAACTGGAGCCTCAGTGTAAGAAATGGACTTTGGTTCGTAATAAATCTTCCAATCTTTAGCTAATAGTTTCAGAGTAAGATCAGCATCTTCGGCATAAGTATCACTCGAATAGAATCCCGCTTGCTCAATTGCCTTTCTCCTAAAAAGTCCAATTGGACCTGGTATGATATTTACAAGCTTCAAATAACTTTGAGCACTGCGAGCCATATTTAATCCTTCAATATATTCGAGTGCCTGAAGATCTGTATAGAATTTCTTTCTATTAAGTACTTTAACATTACCGGCAACTGCACCAATTTTAGGATCTTTAAAATGTCTGATTGCAGCCCTAAGGGATTCAGGAGCCAATTGTGAATCGCCATCCATGCAAAGAATAAAATCAGCTTTTGAATAATAAATACCTGCGTTTAATGCGCGGGCTTTGCCCATATTTGTCTGATTTATTAATGAAATTTTTATCTGATTATTTTTACCCTGTTGATATCCAACCAATGATTCTGCAATCTGTTTTGTATCATCTGATGATCCATCATTAACTATTATTATTTCATAATTATTATAATCAAGATTTAGCAAAGAAAGTATCGATTGCTTTATAATTTTCCCTTCATTGAAAACAGGAACAATAATAGAAACGAATGGGGAAAAGTCATTATCTTTCAAAAATGTATATTCATTTATGTAAAGGTATGCCATCACCAAAATGGTAAAATATCGGATAAGAAGAATGAAAAGGAAAATAACTAAAGCAACGATCGTCGAATATTCAAGCAGTGCACTTAAAGATAGCACAGTATAAGGAAGAGTATATGCAATAATCAGAATTAACAATAAAGAGATAATTCCGCTTATAAGTATTCTTCTTAAATATTTTTGCTCTAGATTTTCGCTCTTTTTTTCATCCTCCCGATTTGAAATAGTTACATTAGTCCTATCGACTAGCTGGTTAAGTTTCATTTACCTGAATAATGATTTGCTTTGTTAAATCAATTATAGTACCACTTATCTTCAAATTTCAAAAGAATTTCAACAATTCACAATGATTTACTTGCACCAATATTGGACTTTATCAATTTTTGTATCATTCTTAAACAAAATGCAATTTATTATAAAAACTTAAAAATTATTAAAGATTCCAGAATAGACTGGCTTGTAAAGAAGTTGATCGATAACCAATATTAGAACGGGAAGAACTGCCGGTTGTTACTTTTGCATTAAAAGAAATTGAATTATTTATTTGATATTTAATTGAAGCATAAAATTCAGAAAGAATAAAATTATTTTGAGGGATCAATCCTACCTTTCCCCCTAAATTAAAAGTAATAGTTTCATCTTTAAATAAATTCCAATCCATCCAGAGTGAATGAGATTCAAAATTGTTTGGACTCCAGTAAAGTGCTGTTAATTTATTTAACGAGTAATAATAATATTCATAACCTGCAGTAATATCGTCCTCAAATATTTTCCCAAGTCGAGCTTGAAATTGATTTCCCCGGTTGTTATCGGAAACATTTAGCATTGCATATTTACCTGATAAGACAAAATTGTTTTTAAACTTGTATTCGGCATTTAATCCATAATAGTATGCATTTAATCCTTTAGAAATTAAAAAAGGAGAGTAAAGTATAAAAACCGCATTTGAATAATTTAGAAAGGCAGAAATTGTATAGGTGTTTTTCTTGTGTAAAGAAAGATTTATGTCAAATAAACTTTCCTGTTTATTGTTTACGAAATAAGTCTGTCCGAAAGAAAATGATCCGTTAATAAATTCACTTAGCTTGGCATAAACTGATCCTTTGAATTGATTGAACCGTAAATTTTCAATTGAGGAATATAGATTACCATGTGATCCTGATATTCCAATTGCGATCGCGTTTGTTATACCTAAATCCAGATCGATTCCGATATTATTTAATTTAAAATTGGTGTTATCAGTAAAATAAAATCCTTGTGGAATTAATTGTAAATATCTGGGGAAACTTTCAATAGAAAATTTATCACTCCCACCTAACCAACCTAATCTAAGTTTTATTATATGCGAATTTGGAGATTTTGATAATAGCTCTTCATATATTCGTTTTGCATTTTGAGTTTGCCCGGCTTTTAAATATGAATCCCCGAGTAGAAGTTTTACTTCAACATCATCAGGATTTTTTTTGACTAATCTTTTAAATTCTTTTACAGCCAAAAGAGAATCACCATTCCATAAAATAACTTTTGCCCTTTGTTTATCGGTCTCATAGTCGTATTGAGAAGACAAAAGCATATCATAAATTTTTATTGCATTATTAAAATTAGATTGCTTCAAATAAACATCAGCCATTTCCTTGTAAGCTCCAGGATCTTTTCCACCGGCAGTAAAATATTTATTGAATGTTTTAAGAGCTTCGTCATAATTTTCATCTATAATATTTTTTCTTGCAGCTTCAAGTATTTGATATAACTCTTTCTCTTCTTTTTGTGTTCGAGCTAATTCTAAACCGTTTTTAAGCTGTGGAATTTCCGGTAAGTTTTTATCAATTAATTCTAACTTAAAAATAAGTGCTTCTGCTTCTTTGATTTTTCCACTCTGCATTTTTAATTTAGCAAGTTCTGATACTGCTTCAATATTATTTGGCTGTTTTGAAATTACATTCTCCAAAAGTTTTTCTGTTTCACCTAGATCTTGATTCAACCATAAATTAATGTTAGCTGACAGCAATTGATAATCAATATTTTCAGGAAAACTTTTTATTAGCTCATCAACTTCTTTTCTTGCATCACATAAATTATTCTGCCATACCAATATTTGAGCTAATTTAAATCTAACTTCACCATCATTAGGATTGCTTACGAGATAATTCCTATAATATTTGATTGCCAAATTATATTCTTCTTGATACGAATAAAATTTCCCTAATTCGAGTAAAGCATTTTTATCTTCAGGATTTTTAATAAGCAAATCCTCAAAATATCTTATACGATCAGAGTAGTATGCAGTTCTAAGTGTTATTAACCTTTCGAACAAATCAGTATATCTTTTTTCTTTAGAATATTTTGCTGATAGATAGATTAACTGCTGATAACCTTCTTCATACCGCTTAGCCTTTATTAATTCTTCAACTAGTTTAAAACGAGTATTATCATCAGCAGGATTATTTTTAATTATTCTAAAATATTTATCAATAATATATTCTTTTGGTGCAGGACTTATCCCATAGTTAAATCTTGTTGTGGTATCATTGATTGAATAGATATATCCTTTACCTTTAGCAAGATCTAATCCATCCAATGCTTCTTTAAAGTAAGGTCTGATTTCTAACGCGGTTGTAAATGATTGAATAGCTAATTTGTTTTTACCTAACCACAAAACAAAGTATCCATATCTAGACCATAATCTATGATCAGTCGGATACATCTCTGTGTATTTTTTTAATATTGGTTCACCCTTTGCGATATGATTATTCTTTGCGAGGATTTCTGCATACCGTAATATTTCATCAGCAGAAGCTTCTTCTTTTTCTAAATATAAATCATACCAGACTTCTGCCTCATTCCAATCACCTAAATTTTTATAGCATTTACCAATCTCTAAATAATTTTTTGCAAATTTTGGATTAATTGCAATTTCTCTTTTATGCCCTTCAATTTTATTATACAGCAATTTGTACCAATCTTTTGTAGAGCGATTAAGATTGGAAGTTATTTCTTTATCATTTGGTGAAAGTCTTTTAGCAGTTCTAAAATCATAAAGTGCATTTTCATAATTTCCCCTTTTCTCATAGCAGACGCCCCTTAAATTAAATCCATCTGCTCGTTGTGGATTTTCAGAAACAAATTTATTTAAGAGGTCTATAGCTTCGCCATAGCGACCATCTTTCATTAAGGAAAGCGCTTCATTTTTATATTGGAGCGAATTTGAACTTTGTGGAAATATATTAGAGTAAGAAATGGAGAGAATAAAAACTATTAATAGATTGAAAAATAATTTCATTTGTTGTGGACACTTTTATCTCTGATCTAATTGTGTTCTAGCTGCTTCAAGATCAAATTCATTCAATATTTCATCTACGCTATTAAATCTTTCGTTGATTTTTAACATAAAAACTGAAACGATTCTTGGATCACCACCAGATATATTTTGATAGACTTTTGTTATAAAATTTTGAACCATAACGTCATCTGAATTTGTTAAGAGGACGTAAATTCTATCGGCAATCGTACAGATTTTATCTTTTTTATCAGCAGATAATCTTACTGAATTACTTAACTGATTTAATGTTATTGGAAAATTACTGGTAACAACAGAATTAATTTTTAACGAAACAATCGTGAATAATTGACCTGTAGTTTTGAACAAGGCAATCTGATTGTTAACAATTAATTTAAAGTCATTAATACTGTAAAGATTAGGAATTAAATATGATGGAGTTGAAATTTTATCTGGTTTAATGTTTTGTTCAACGGAAGGTTGAGGAATAACGTTTTCGTTTGTAGATTTTCTGGTAAATTTAAAATCGGTCGTTACACCTTTATATGGTTCGATGTGATAATTAGCTTTAAATTTTCCCTCTGTATGTCCTATGTTCGGAGTGATATCTATAATTCCACTTTGGGATTCATCAATTTCTTCTTTTTTGTGAAGCTGGATAATTCCTGTAGCAAAAGAATTAACAACATTAAAAATCATTTTTGAAGATGGAGCGGCTGGTTCCCTAAGGATTAGCAAACTTGTAATACCTAAATCTTCAATCGTTTCAATCGTTTGCCCAAAAACATCGCGAAGCTGATCTAGATTTTCGAATTCCACGTATGGTGTAATCTCGTCAAAAATTATTCTGGATGGATTGTATTGATTAATTAATGAAATAATGTCGTGAAGATATTCGCTTAGAAATTCATCACGATTTTGAAATTCTGAAATCTCAGCGGGGTTTGCAACGCGAACAACAATTATAGAGTTATTGTTGATATAATTTTCAAGATCAATATCAATCGAAGCAGCATGAATCATCAAATCTTTTGGTCTCGAATTAGTAAAGTAAAGGCATACTTCTTTGTTCTTTGCAGTTTCTACTGCAAACTGAAGACTTAGCAAAGTCTTTCCGGATTTCCGTTCTCCGACTAACAGATAAGTTCCTCCTTGGTAGAAACCACCCCAGGCATTATCTACTATAGGAATTCCTGTTTGGAATAGTTGTATATTTTTCTTCATTAACTTAAAATTTTAATAATTTAGCCAATAATTATACCGCTCATTTATTCATTTTTTGGACTAAAATCGAATAATAACTAAGGTTGTTTTGTCTAATTAGAGACAAAAAAAACGAACTGTACTATTATGTAACAAATATTGATAATGGGTAGGTTATTAGATTTTTTTTAATCGTAAGAAGTAATTCACCAAGAAACTATTTGCTCAAACTTCCAAAGACAAAAAGTGCTGTGGCATTTCCAATTATTGTTGGTTCATTGGTTATGTAATCATTGGAATCATCATAATAACAAACAGTTTCGGAATTAAAATCATCAAACTCAAAATTATTGCGAGTTATATTAAACTTATTTAATAAACTGGTTGGTGATGGACCAGCACTTAAAGCTCCCGGAAGATAGCCCTTATTAAAAAATGCAATTTGTGAATGGAGATGCTTTGGAAACTGACTTCCAATATTATAAATGAATGAAATTCCCCAGGGATTTCTTCCCAAAATATAATCTCTCTGAAATGTACTAAGCGAATCAAATTCTGTAGAACCGGTTAGTTTTTTATAAAGTATTGTTTGAAGTGAAATTCCTAAAAAAGAGTTAGTTGTTCCCCACGAGTAATCCAATCCTTCATTAAAAATCATGCTATCCATCTTTGCTTTCGAGTGAATAAGATTTTTATAAATGTAATCAGAAAATTCGGGTTTAAATTGTGCAATTTTATAGTCAGCTAAAGAATTAAAATCACCAAAGCTCCACCAAAAATCTGAATCAGCATTTTTTGCATAATCAACAGCCTCAGAAAAATATTTATCATTCTTGGTAGTAATAAAAAGTTCAATTGCACCCAAAGCAAGTTTTCCTTTAAAACTTTTTTCTAAATAAACCTTAGAATAAGTTGTATCAATATCTGGTACTTCATTTCTGATTGAATAAATGTTCTCTGCAGCATTTAAACATTTGGAAGAAAAATCATAATCATAAAATTTATCTTTCCAGATTCTTGCGGCTATCGATAACGCAGCGGAATAAATTCCAATTGTATTTTTTCCGATGCTAACAAAAGCAGGGCGATCAAATTGTAAGCTATCATTTTCAGGTAATCTAAATCCAACTTTATGATCTTTTTCATCCTGCACTTGAGAAACTAATTTATATTTGTCAAAATTACACCTAAGTAACCAATCTAATCCAACTTTAGCTTCTTCAAGAATATCCGGAACACCATTTCTATCGAGATCATATCCAAACTTATCTTTATCATACTCATAACTGAATATCATTAAATAAGTTGCATAAGCTGTAGTCTTTAAAAATTTTATATAATCACCGGCATCGTGCCAACCGCCTGTTAGATCAATTGCTGATGAATCTGAATAACCAATTACTTTTGTTGCATCAGATAAATGACAAGGCTGATGAAGCATTGGATTTGTTGGTCCGCATCGTTGAACTTTTAAAAAAAGACTTAATGAATCGCGAATAGAATTGTATAATGAATCGTTGATGAGAAATGGAAATGATTTTTGATCGTCAATCTCTAAAAAATATTTACCGTTTTTATCTAATTCCGTAAAGTCAATCTGATAACAAAAATCGAATTTGCCGTAATGTTTAGGATGAGAAATAATTAAATTTTTATATACAATATTTTGTGAATTATAATCACGAATGATAAAGTTTTTTTTATAAAGATCATTTTTAGAAAGTATAACTCCGGTCTTTAAATCTTTAGGCAAAAATCCCGCCTGGTTAACTCTTATAAAGGTTGAATCTGTTGAAGCAGGATTACAGTTAACTAAAAATAAAAGTGAAAAAAGAATTAAAAGAATAAATAAATAATTCTCATAACTATATCGGAAAAAATATTTTCTCTCGTTACCTGTCGTATCTTTAAGCTTCTATATTTTTTGATGATTTTGAAGGGAAATTAGTCCCGATGATCATATCCCAAATTGGTGAACTAACACCATATCCTTTATGCGAATCCTGATAGTGATGTTTCATATGATGATTTTTTATTGCGAGCCAAAACTTACTGTGCATATTAAAATGATGAATCGCATAGTGAGTTATATCATAAAAAAGATAACCGATTAAAAATCCGGCAAAAAATGGTAGAACTGAAATTGAACCAATAAGCACTTTAAATAGGAAATAAAATAATGCTGCCAAAGGAATACTTACAGATGGAGGCATTACTAATCTTCGCGAATCGCTGGGATAATCGTGATGAACGCCGTGAAAAATAAAATGAATTTTTGCTCCAATTTTACTTTTTAATTCCCAATGAAAAATAAATCGGTGCAATAAATATTCCGTAATAGTCCAAATAAATAAACCAAAAATTACCAAACCGATGATTGATAAAAACTTTATCTGAAAAGAAAAAAAAGAGAGATATAACATTAAAATGATAATTGGTACAAATATGAATAATGGAACAGCAGGATGAACTCTGGATAATGATTCAAGAAAATCGTTTTTAAACATCCTTACAGTTTCATCTTTATTCGACACAAAATTTTTTGCCATATTATTCCTTACATAAATTTTTCGTTGCAAATTTAATGATTAGTAATAGAAAATTAAAAATTATATAGAGTTATTTTTTGTAAAATTCCGATCAAATGATAAGTAACACAAAAAAGACAATTAGATAAATTTGATATTAATACTTAAAGTTTTCATATTCACTTTTGTTTTTCCACAATTCTGCAATACTGAGGAGGTTCGATGGCTAAAAAAGGTGAAAGAGAACAGTGGGGCACTAAAATAGGGTTGATACTGGCTGTTGCCGGTAACGCTGTTGGATTAGGAAACTTTTTAAGATTCCCTGTTCAGGCTGCTGAAAATGGTGGCGGTGCATTTATGATTCCATATTTTATCTTTTTCCTGCTTCTCGGTATTCCACTTATGTGGATTGAATGGGGCATCGGAAGACACGGCGGAAAATTCAGGCACGGAAGTGCGCCGGGAATGTTTGATGTTTTATGGAAAAATAAATTAGCAAAATATTTTGGTGCATTAGGACTTTTTATTTCCATTACAATTCTGATTTACTATACCTACATAGAATCGTGGACACTTGGTTTTAGTGTCTTTTCTTTATTTGGAATGTACTCGAATGAAACCCGCGAAACGATGACGGGATTTTTATCCAGTTACCAAGGAATAACAAAATCAGAAACTTTTACTTCGCTTTGGCCAGCTTATATTTTAATGATAATAACATTCGCGTTAAATTTTGCAATTCTTTATAAAGGTATCTCAAAGGGAATTGAAAGACTTGCAAAGATTGCAATGCCTCTTCTATTTCTCTTTGCAATAATACTTGCAATAAGAATAATTGCTCTCGGTACACCCGATCCCGCTTTCCCAGAAAATAACGTTGCAAACGGTTTTGCTTTTATCTGGAATCCAGATTTTACTGCTCTCGGAAATCCAAATATTTGGCTTGCTGCGGCAGGACAAATATTTTTTACTCTTTCTTTAGGAATGGGAACAATTCACGCATATGCCAGCTACCTTAAACCTGATGAAGATATTGTTCTGTCAGGATTATCAACTGCTTCCACAAATGAATTTGCAGAAGTAATTCTTGGCGGATCAATAGCTATCCCTGTGGCAGTTGCTTTCTTTGGATTAGACGCAACAAAACAAATTGCTCAGGGTGGTGCATTTAACCTTGGATTCGTTTCGATGCCTATAATTTTTGGAAGCAATCATTTTCCACTTGGAGAAGTTTTTGGTTTTATGTGGTTCCTACTTTTATTCTTTGCCGGGATAACTTCATCTGTTGCTATGGGACAACCGGTCGTTGCATTTCTTGAAGATGAATTTGGAATGGATAGAAAAAAAGCCGTTACTACATTAGCAATCGGAGTGCTGGCGGCTGTTCAGTTTGTAATTTTCTTTTTAAAGTTTGGCTTTTTAGATGAAATGGATTATTGGGCAGGCACTTTTGGATTGGTAGTTTTTGCACTAATAGAAACCATTTTATTTATGTGGGTATTCGGTGCCGATAAAGCCTGGAAGGAAATGAACAACGGCGGCGATATTCAAATTCCAAGATTCTTTTACTATATAATGAAATATGTTACGCCGGTAATTTTGTTAATTCTTATGATATGGTGGTTTGTACAAAGTGCTGTTCCAACTTTACTTTTAGAAAATGCTAAACCTGAAAATGTACCTTACATTTGGGGTGCAAGAATCTTAATGATAACTATTGCAGTAGTTATTATTCTTATGGTCAAAAGAGCCTGGTCAATTAACAATCATAATAAGGTGATGTGATGGGACTTACAACAAGCGGAATTATTTTCTTATCACTGGCTTGGGGAATTATTCTTTCTTTAGTTACATATTGTTTTTATAAAGTATTTAGAATTGAGCAGAAGAAATAAAAAAGAAATTGTCTAAATAGTCATAAATAAGTCTTTGTCATTCCCACGAAAGTGGGAATCCATTTTGTTTTTCTGGTTTGGATTCCCGTTTTCACAGGAATGACACTAAAAATCAGAATTATGAGGCAACCTCTTCATAATGTTTTTCTGGCAATGATGTTAACTCCCAAGAAATAACCCAATCCTCCAAGACACCACCATAGATAGATTTCTGACAAATTTGCAGACCAAACTACCATAAATATAATTGAACGAAATCATATCGAAAGAATGACGAAAGATAGACGAAAGATTGGATTATTGGGAAGTGGAGAAAATCGAACCCAAAAGATGTTTTCATTAATTAGAAAAAATAACTGATCTGAAAGAATGGCGTAAGGCGAACTAAGTGGGAGATGCGATTAAACATCTCCCAAGTTGAGTTAAATGTTATTTACTTTAAAATCTGACCTTCATGAGAAATGTTTTGACAATTTCATGACAACTCCAAATTTGGCTGTTGCTATTTTATAAGTAACAATAAAGAGAAGAATGAAAATGAAAAGTTACATTTCAGCAATTTTAATCCCTTGCTTGCTGTTAGAGTTTACTCATTGTGTTTCATCTAATTATGTTACAAAAGATAAATTTCTTTTAGATGCGAAAGAGGATTACAACATTATAACCAATAACGATAGTGTTTATATTTTAAAAGAGAACCAATATACCGTACTAAAGGATACAATCCATTTTGTTAATGGACCTATATATTTTAATCCCTATAATGTTGATTTCATTCCATTGAGCGATGTGAAACAGTATGAAATAAAAGAGGTAAATGAATCAGGCACAATATTCTTAGTTACTATATCCGTAATAGTAATAGGCTGCTTTCTTTTAGTATCTAGAATTAAAAATTTGAATTTGAATTTTTAGGGCTGAAAAATTGTTTATCAATTTTACACCAAAAGCGGACAAGTATGAAGCAAGTTTGAAATAATGTACAATTATCAATGCTTAATGTACAATGAATAATTTTACAGTTGAAACCGGGAAAAAATTAAAAATACAATTTTAAACAGCTGTCAAGAAATGAAATGAAGCTGATGAGTAAGTGAAGCTAATGGTAAAAGTGGATAAGATGGATGATGGTTTATGGTTTATGGAAGATGAAAAATTATTAATGGGAATATTTAAAATAAAAAACCCGAACAATAAAAAGTTCGGGTTTTAATAATTATTGTTTTATAGGAAAGTTAATCACTATCCATTTCAGAAGATTGATCTGATTCCGGCATTAACCTGTAAGCTGCATTGGATTCGGATGAAGCCATTGCAAACTTTCCTTCCTTAATAAACTGATATAACAAATCACTGTCAATAAGGTAACCAAACATATCTCTAAACTTTTCGATTGACACGCCTGCTGTTGCAGCAAGTTTTGCAAGTTCGTGCGGGTCATCAAAATCTGCTTTATTTAATCTTAACATATATCTTCTTGCTATGTAAAAACTTTCGGAAGCAGGATCAACCATACGAACTTTAGTTCTTTGTGTTACTGGATCAATAATATCTTTAAAGTACATAGGAACAAATCTTCCGTTTTGAATTGAAACCATTGCACCGCTTCCGCCTTCAAGTATAAACTGAGCAGCAGAAAATCCAAGATCCCTTGTATATTCCATATCATACGGAATTGGATCTGCGCATCTTAATTCATATCCAATATTTTTAGCTACAACAGTAGATTTTAATCCAAATTCTTTAAGTCTTTCCTGTACTCTGGTCTTTAAAATCTCACCAAAATTAATTTCAGCAATTCTGATATTATCGTGTGCATCTCTTTCAACTTCGATAAGTGAATCAAGATCAGATGTATCAAGATGCTCTACTAATCCTTCCGCTATTATTGCCACACCATCTAAGTGCCCGTAACTTAATCTTTTAATAATTGCTCCGACAAGAATATCAACAATATGACTGAGTTTAATTTTTTTATTGGTAAACTCTTCCGGAATAAGTGTAAGCGTTGCACCGGTGGCTTTACCAATGCCAAGTGCAAGATGCCCGGCTTTTCTTCCCATCGAAATTACAAAATACCATCTGGAAGTAGTTTGAGCATCAACCATAAGATTTTTCACAAGTTCAACACCAATGTGTCTTGCTGTTTGGAAACCAAAGGTTGGAATACCGTGAGGAAGATCAAGATCATTATCTATTGTTTTAGGAACGTGCACAACTTTTATTCTACCTGCTGCCATCTCGTTAACTTTAAGAGCGCTGAAAGCTGTATCATCCCCGCCTATAGTAATTAATTTATCTACATTTAATCTTAACAAAGAAGTAACTGTGTTCTCTAAAAGTTTTGGATCCTTGGTTGGATTGGCTCTTGAAATGCCGATATATGAACCACCGCGAAAATGTATTCGGCTTACGTTTTGTATAGAGAGTAATCTAACGTGAGTAATGTCTCCCTGCATTATCCATTTAAATCCATCTTTAATTCCAACCACTTCAATCCCCTCAACAGCAGCACGAATTGTAGAAGCTCCAATTACGCTGTTGATGCCTGGTGCCGGACCTCCACCCACTAATATTGCTAATCTTTTTGGTGCGATAGACATTTTAATTCAACTCCTAACTATAAAATATTTTACAGAACTTTTAATTTTGCAAACTTAAGCATTAATTGTTTGATATTATTTCCTTCAAAATGTACGGTGGCTTTAGTCATATCACCATTTCCAATAACATCAACTACTTTTCCAAGTCCAAATTTTTCATGCATTACACGGCTTCCCGGTCTTAATAATGCGTTTTCCTGATTGAAATTTTCATAGTCAACTTTTTCAAAATATTCGTAATACATTTCCTTTTTAGTTTTACGATTTGCTTTTCTTCCCAATCCCCCATTCATCTCTTTGTAAGTTGAAGGATCAAGTTCATCAATAAATCTGGAGCGGCTTTGATATGCTACTTCGCCAAAACGGTAACGCGATCTGGCGTGAGTAATATATGCTTTTTTCTTGGCACGAGTTAAAGCAACATAAAATAATCTTCTTTCTTCATCCACCGAAGTATCAGAAGCAAACTTATTTGCAATCGGAAATATATCTTCTTCACAACCGGAGACAAATACGATAGGCCATTCCAATCCTTTAGCACTGTGCACAGTTAAAAGAGTTACACAATTTTTTTCTTCAGAATAATTGTCCACGTCATTTACTAATGATACTTCCTCAAGGTATTGTTCAAGTTTGGCACCTTGATTACTTGCTGTAAATTCACTAAATGAAGAAAGAAGTTCACTGATATTCTCCATTCTTTGGAGTGATTCTTGAGTGGCTTCTTCTTTAAACATCTTAATGATTCCAAGCTCATCCACTAATGCTCTTGTAAGTTCATCGACTGATAATTTATCTTTTAGTCCGGTATATTTATCCAGGATAGCTTTAAACTGTTTTACGTTTTTCTGAATTCTTTCTTTAATATCTATTACTTCAAATACTCTGCCCATCGTTTGGAAGAGTGTTATATTATGTTTTCTGGCAAAGGCTATCATTCGGGTAATTGTGGTGCTTCCAATTCCACGCTGAGGGAAATTCATTATTCTTAATAAACTTTCTTCATCATTCTGATTTGAAACTACACGCAGATAAGCAATTACATCTTTAACTTCTTTCCTTTTATAAAACTCAACTCCTCCAATAATCGTATATGGAATTTTTTCTTTTCTAAAAAAATCTTCCATAGTCCGGGATTGTGAATTAGTTCTATAGAGTACGGCAAAATCTTTAAATGCTATTTTTTTCTTAGCTGTTTCATACTTAATATATTTTGCAATTTGTGATGCTTCATCTTTCTCATCAGCACACTTTAAAAGAACTAAAGGTTCACCTTCTTCATTTTCCGTCCAGAGAGTTTTTATTACTTGATCTTTATTATTCTTTATTACCGAATCTGCTGCTCTAAGAATCATTTTTGTAGATCGATAATTCTGTTCAAGTTTAAATAATTTAAACTTTGGAAAATCCTTGCCAAAATCCTGCATATTGGCAATGTTTGCACCTCGCCAACTATAAATACTTTGTGCGTCATCACCAACAACAGAAAGAAAACCATTTCTTGGTACCAACAATTTTAGAAGCTCATATTGTGCTTTATTCGTATCCTGAAATTCATCAACTAAAAGATATTCAAACCGTGATTTATATTTTTGAAGTATATTCTTTTTGTTGATAAACAACTCGATCGGTTTAAGTAATAGATCATCAAAATCCATTGCATTAAACTCAATTAATCTTTTCTGATATTCGAAATAAATTTCAGAAATTTTTTCATCAATAAAAGATTTTACATGCTTACTCTTAAATTCCTTAGGAGTAACCATATGGTTCTTAAGAAAACTAATTCTGTGGCGTATAGAGTTGGGAGTAAATTTATCTAAATCAATATCAAAGTCTGTCATTATATTGGATACAAGAGACAAGGAATCAATCGTATCATAGATTGAAAAATTGCTTTTGTAATTAATATGCTTGGCTTCTGTGCGTAGAATTTTAGCAAATACAGAATGGAAAGTTCCCATCCACAAATCGTTAGCTTTCTTACCTATCAACTCTCTAATTCTATTCTTCATTTCATTAGAAGCTTTATTAGTAAAGGTAAGAGCAAGAATACTTTCAGGCGCGAAATTATTTTTAAGTAAATATGCGATCTTATAAGTCAATACTTTAGTTTTTCCTGAACCAGCCCCGGCAACTATCATCTGTGGTCCATCAAGATATTCTACAGCAGCTAACTGCGCGGGGTTAAGATCTTTGAATTGTGACATAATACTTTCTTTTTTTTACAAAAACAGGTGCAAATATATGAAAACTGAATTGCAATGGAAAGATTTTTTCCTGTAATAATTGCATGAAATTTCACTCTTCTTTACTAAAATGATAGAATTGATTAAATAAAAGGCATAGGTTATGTTCATAATTGGCACAGTTATAGTTAAATCATATAAAATATATTGTTATGAATGAAGTTAAACGTGGAAAAAGGTATAAACAAAATTCAAGAATCCGACCAAACTTACTCATCTGAAAAATTTGATGACGGATTAACTTACAAAAGAATTGAAGCATCCAGTGACAATGTTTCTATGTATTCGAAGTACAATGTTTTAGTTCAGACTATTAAAGATGGTCTAATACTTATCAAAGATGGTAAAGTTCGTTATTCAAATAAAGTGTTCGCAGAAATGCTTGGTTATACAGTTGATGAATTACTTAACTTTAAAATCGAAAACTTTATTGCTCCCAGCTATATAAATTTTGTACTAGAGAGATATAAAAAAAGATTACAAGGTGAAATTGTACCAACTCAATATGAAATTGAAGCAGTTAGAAAAAATGGGAAAATTTTCCCAGTTACACTTAATGTTGGGCTGGTCTCATCTGGTACTGAAAAACTCGAGTTTGTTATTGTTAGTGATCTTTCCGAAATAACATTAAAAAAGAGTGAACTGAAAAAACGAGAAACAGAATTTGAAACAATTTTTAATCATACAAGCGTTGCCATTGCACTTTTAGGATTAGATGGTAATATTATTAGAGTAAATGAAACGTGGCAGGAACTTTTTGGATATTTGGACAAGGAGCCTTCATTTAAAAACATTTCCGAGATATACTTACCAAATGAGGAAAATAATTTTCTTTCACTTATTGATGGAATCATAAATTGCGATTATAAACAAGCTCGTACTCAAGCATCTATGATAAGAACTGATCGCTCTGTTATCTGGGTAGATCAATCAATTTCCGCTGTAAAAAACAATAAGGAGGAAATCCAATACTTTATTTTAACGGTTATGGATATAACTGACAGAGTTGAAATTGAAAATAAGTTTGAACAAGAAAGAAAACTTCAGCAATATTTTATGGAGTATCTTCCAGATTCGATTTACTTTAAAGATACATCAAGCAGGTTTATTAAAGCTAATAAAGCTACTATAATTAAAATGGGATTGAACTCTTACGATGAATTGATTGGAAAGACTGATCACGATTTTTTTTCTAATGAACATTCAGACGATGCAAAAAGTGATGAAGAAGAAATAATAAAAAATAGCAGTTCAATAATTAATAAAATTGAAAAAGAAACCTGGCACGATGGTTCAATAACCTGGGCTTCAACTACTAAAATTCCTTTACGAGATGATGATAATAATATTATCGGAACCTTTGGAATTACTCGTGATATTACTGATCTAAAAAAATCCGAAGATATCAGAAATGCACTCTATAAAATTTCAACTGCTGTTACTTCTGTTCCGGATATACAAAATCTTTATTCAACAATTCATAAAATTATATTGGATTTAATGAAGGCAGATAATTTTTACATTGCAATGTATAATGATGAATCTAATACAGTAAGTTTTCCATATTTTGTTGATCAGGTTGATCCTATACCTGCCGAGCGGAAAGCAGGTCGTGGTCTTACAGAATATATTCTTCGAGTGGGTAAAGCCCAACTGATTGATGCTAAAACCGATATGCGGCTTCGGACTTCAGGGGAAACTAATTTAATAGGTGAACCAACACAGATTTGGCTTGGGGTTCCGCTAAAGGTTGAGGGAAAAACTATAGGTGTAATTGTTGTTCAGGATTATAATGATGAAACAACTTATGGAGAAAATGAAAAAGAAATTCTAACATATGTTTCAGAACAGATTGCTTTAGCAATTGATAAGAAATACCGTGATCAACAAATAATCGAGTATTCTGAAGAGCTTAATGAGTCAAATGCTTCCAAAGATAAATTCTTTTCGATCATTGCGCATGATTTAAAGAGTCCATTTAATGGATTACTAGGATTATCCAGAATGATATTTGAAGAATATGATTCGATGGATGATAATGAACTTCGTTCTTCCCTGGAAATTCTGAAAGATTCAACTGAAAGTACTTATAAGCTGATTGAAAATCTTTTGAACTGGTCGAGATTACAAACAGGTAAAATGAAATTTGAACCTTCACCTCAAAATATGTTTATGATTGTTGAAGATATACGTATGCTTCTTAATCAGAATGCCCGGTTAAAAGAAATTATTATAAAAAATAAATTAGCCCACACCAGTATTGTTTGGGGCGATTCTAATATGCTCAATTCACTGTTGCAAAACTTAATAGCTAATGCAATTAAATTTACTCCAAGCGGTGGCAGTGTTGAAATTTCCGAAATTCAATTTGAAGATAAAGTAGAATATATGGTTTCAGATACAGGAGTAGGAATTAAACAAGATGATATTGATAAACTTTTCAGATTAGATGTTAGTTTTTCAACCAAAGGTACTAACGAAGAAAAAGGTACAGGACTTGGATTGGTACTTTGTAAAGAGATTATAAACATTCATGGTGGTGAAATAAAAGTACAAAGTGAAATTGGAACCGGGACAAAAATTATTTTTACGATAAATAAGAAAAAAGCTCAATATCAATTCGATAATATCTAATCGAGTAGTATTGGAAAAAATTAATTTCTTGGATGATCTTTACACCACTCTTTAATATAAACTGTAATATCTGCCGTTGATGCTCCAGGGGTAAATAATTCTCCAACTCCCATTTCTTTTAGTTTTTTAATATCATCTTCAGGAAAAATACCACCACCAGTTAATAAAACATCATCAATCCTGTTTTCTTTCATAAGATTTAGAATCTTCGGAAAGATCGTCATATGCGCCCCGGATAAAATGCTTATACCAATTACATCAGCATCTTCCTGAATCGCTGCTTCAACTATCATTTCAGGAGTTTGTCTCAGTCCCGTATAAATAACTTCCATTCCAGCATCACGCAATGCAGCAGCAATAACTTTAGCACCTCTATCATGTCCGTCTAATCCGGATTTGGCAACAATTACTCTAATCTTTTTATCCATTCAGCAAAACCTCATATTTAGAAACAGCCGCTCTGATTTTTTCAGCATAGACTGTAATCTCGTTATCATTATACTCTATGGTTCTTGGTCGCATATGAAAATCATTGTCATATCTTGGTATGATATGATAATGAAAATGAAAGACTGATTGTCCTGCGCTCAATCCATTATTAGAAATTATGTTGAAGCCATCAGATTTTAAACCTCGCTTAATAGAACCAGCAAGATATTGTGCTAACTTAGTCATCTCTGTAAGCTCTTCTGCAGGCATAGTTAAGAAATTATCATAATGTTTTTTGGGGATGATTAACGTATGCCCGTAATTAACAGGATTGATATCAAGGAAAGCAATATAATTTTTATTTTCAAAAACAATTTCAGCTTCAGATGTTTTTGAAGCGATATCACAAAAAATACAATCCATATTAAGCTCGCTTTTTATTTGTTGATCAAAGTTAAATTTTTTTATGGATAACTTCCAACATTAATTTATCAGACAAGATATTCCTTCGTTCTACCAAATACACCAAACAGACCACCTGTATGAACAAAAATATTTTTCTTCCCTTTTCCTGTCTTCAAAAAATTTTCGTAATAAGCGTTAAAAGCTTTACCGGTATAAGCTGGATCAAATAAAATTCCTGTATCGGCTGCAAACTTTTTTATCAACTTTATTTTTGATTGTGTTATATTCTTATACCCTTCTTTAGAATAACCATCAAGTATAACAAGATGTTCCGGATTGATTTTACAATTTAGTTTATAATCCAAAACACATCCTTCCGCTAGGTGCAGGATTTTCTTTTTAATCTCTTCCCCGCTATACAAAACATTTACTGCAACAATTTTAATACTGAGTTTATTGATTGCAGCACCAACCAACATTCCCGCAGCAGTTCCACCGGAACCACTTGCCGCGATTATTGAATCTACATTAATAAGGTTGATTTGTTTTTTAAGCTCATCAATAAAATTAATGTAGCCCCAAATTCCAAGCGTAGTTGAACCGCCTTCAGGTAAAACGTAAGCATTTTTTTTCTTTTTAAGCAGAGCCATTCTTTCATCGAACATCATTTTATTTACTTTGTCATATTCGACTTTATTTAAATATTTTATTTCTGCTCCATACATTTTATTAAGAAAAAGATTTCCATTCGTATTTGGACTATCTTTTCCCCACAAAAATAATTTTGTGTTTAGTCCAATTTTCTTTGCAGCAATTGTAGCTGCTCTTGCATGATTTGATTGAACTCCACCACAGGTAAAAATAATATCAGCTTTTTTTCTTTTAGCATCTTCAATAATGTATTCAAGTTTACGCACTTTGTTACCGGATAATTCGCAACCGGTTAAATCATCGCGCTTGATTAAAAAACTTTTTCCTTCAAATTTAATTTCTTCCAATTGAGTTGGAATTTGTGCCAGTGAAATTTTTTTGGGTTTATTCATTTTGCTAATTCAATCTTTTTTAGTTTTGAATAAATCTTTCTTGCTTTCTCAAGGTCCTCCGGAGTATCAACAGAGAAACTATCATATTCAATTTCTACAATTTTTATTTTAAATCCATTCTCCAACATTCTTAACTGTTCAAGTTTTTCCCATTGTTCAAGATCAGTTGGGGCAAGTTGAGTAAACTTTAACAAATATTCTTTTCGATAAACATACAATCCAATATGTTTGTAAATATCTGCTTTCTCAAGCATTTCTTTATCATTTTCAGCATCGCGTACAAAAGGAATTGGCGAACGAGAAAAGTATAAAGCAAAATTCTTGTAATCGAAGACCACTTTTACAACTGAAGGAGATTTTAATTCTTCTAAATTATCAATTAGCTTTGCTAACGTTGATACATTAACATTCGGGTCAAATAACAAAGGCTCAATCGCCTGATCAATCATCATTCCGCTTATAAATGGTTCATCGCCTTGAATGTTTACAATTATATCCGCACGTGGAAAATCTTTTGCAACAATTGCAATTCTATCTGAACCAGTTGCACAATTTTTTGGAGTCATCATAACTGAAGCACCAAAACCTTTTGCAGCTTTTGCAACTTGCTCGTCATCTACGGCAATAACAATCTGATTCATAAGTTTAGATTTTTTTGCACCTTCGTAAGTATGTTGAAGAAGAGATTTACCGCCTATATCAGCAAGTGGTTTTCCCATTAATCTTGTTGATGCAAATCTTGCTGGAATAATACCGAGAATGTAAGGATTATTTTTTTTTGGCTTAACCTTTTTAGCCATTATTGATCACCAATAACTTTTGGGACTTTAAAATGATGTTCATCTTTTGCTGGAGCGTTTTTTAACGCATCTTCTGCAGTGATAGAAGATTTCAATACATCTTCACGAAAAACATTTGTTTGTTCAACCGGATGTGAAAGCGGCTTAACATTTTCTGTGTCAAGCTCGTTAAGCTTTTCCATGTAATTTAGAATTTCATTCATTTGAGGAGTAAAATTTTCCAATTCATCTTCTGAAAATTTTAATCGAGCAAGCTCAGCAATTTTCTCAACATCTTTTTTAGTTACTGCCATTAATTATATTCCTTCTGATTGCTGATAATAATTTCTCTAACTTTTTCCATTAACGCAAGTTCATCCTGTTTAGTTTTGATGTTATCTGTTGGGATTGGTTTATCAAAATGTAAATAAACCGTTCCACTTTTTAATTTAAACGTACCTTTAGGCATAATCTTATTTGTGCCATTAATAGTTATTGGTACGATCGGATAACCGCTGTGCGCAGCAAGATAGAAAGCCCCACGTTTGAATATCTGTACTTCACCGGTTTTACTTCGTGTACCTTCAGGAAAAACCAGCACAGAAATTTTCTTTTTATCCATTACTTTTTTTGCTTCTGTCAAACTATTCATCGCTGCTTTGGGATCATTTCTATCAATTACAACATAAGGACCCAAATAAAGCTGCCATCCAAAAAAAGGAATTCGTGCAAGTTCTTTTTTAAATATCATACTTAATCTATTCGGAACTCCCCATTGCAAAGCTGTGATATCAATCTGGCTGGAATGATTAGATGCAAAAACATAGACAGATTTTCTATCAATGTTCTCCAGCCCTGTTATTTTAACGCGCACACCTGAAATCAACAAGATCCCGCCAGGAAAAATTTTAGCTATATAATGATATACGGTAAAACTTCTATCAAGGAAAATGAAAATCAAACCGAAAATTGAACAAATAAAAGTATGAATTACAATTAAAAATATTTTTAGATAAGTGATCAACTTACCGCCTCAACGGATGTTTTATTTATATCCTGAATTATATTTTTTTCTTCTGCAAATTTTTTAATTGCATTAACTCTGTTTTTAATTGATGGATGTGAATAGAAAAACCATTCTACAAATGGATGTGGTTCCCTATCCCCAAGATTTTGATCCGTTAATTTATTTAATGTGTTGATAAAACTTTCAGGTTTAAGTGTTGATTCTATCGAATATCTATCTGCTTCATACTCGTATTTACGAGAAAGAATATTTCCAATGGGTGATTGGATTAAGCCGATAATCATTGCCCACAAACTAAGTAATGGAAGTGCAGCAATCTGTGTGATGCTTTCAAAGTCAAACCAGCTAAGCGAATTTTTGTAAAGAATTGATATGATAAAAAAAGTAAGAAAACTTGAAACTGTTCCGAACAAAATATTTTTTAGGATATGTTTGTGTTTATAATGCCCAAGTTCGTGCGCTATTACGGTTTCTATTTCATTTTTTGAATAATTACTTAACAAAGTATCGCCAAGAATAATTCTTTTGGTTTTTCCTAATCCTGTAAAAGCTGCGTTTGCTTTCTTAGTGTTCTTACTCATATCAAAGCTAAAAACATTTTCCACTTTTATTCCTGCACCTTTAGCAAGATTCCTTATTCTTGTTTTTAATTCGTCATCATTAAGCGGAAGTATCTTATAAAAGATCGGAAGAATGAGAATTGGGAATAATTGAGATAGCACAACGGAAATCAAAAACATTGCTGAAGCAAAAACTAACCACCACAAATCACCGAACTGATTTATCACATAAAAGAAAAGCAAAAGAATCGGTAGTCCAATTGTCAATCCGACTAAAATTGATTTTACGTTTTCAATTAAATATTTAGCAAAAGTCTGATTTGATAATTTGTATTTATGCTCAAGATAAAATCCTGTGTAAAAATTAACCGGCAGAAATAAAACAGAGCTGAAAATTCCGATTACAAAAACAAAAATGAGAAAGACTAAATAAGAATTTTCAATCAACGACTGAATATATTTTTGGAGTGATAAGCTATAACCTAAGACAATAAAAAGATAAAGTAAGATAAAACCGATTATGGCTTTGCCAATGCCTATTGCAAGCTTGGTATTATTGTATTTTTTTGAATCCATATTGTTAAAAATAGCAACTGAAATTATCGCAATCAATTTAATAACTTTAGTTATATCTCAAAAAATTTTTTCATAAGTTTAATCAATAAATATTTTTAAAGAGGATCAAATGAAAAAATTACACATTTCTTTAATTGCGATTGCATTGTTTGTTCTTGTTTTTGCATATCAAACTAATGCACAAATAACTTTTCAAGTTGGTGCCGGAGTTGGTTATTCAGTCCCCACCGGTGATTATGGTGGTTCCACTGTTGATTTTTATAACGGTACAAAATACGGGATGAAATCGGGAATTAATTTCCACAGCAAAGCTCGTGTTGGAATTTTATTCTTGAATGCATTTGGAGAAGTTGGCTACACATCTTTTAGCGGTGATGGTGAAGCCGCACCTGGACAAGGGACAGTTAATCTCTCAAATAAAATATTTTCGATGAAGGTTGGACCGGAATTTCCAATCAGCATTCCATTATCTCCAATAACTCCTTATCTACAAGGATTTGTTGCTTTAAATACTTTTTCGGGTACTGTTAAATTTCAGGGTGTTTCTGGAGTACCAAGCGGTAAATATGATATTGCAAGTGCAACCAGAGTTGGAATTGGCGCTGGTATTGGAGTTATGTTTAGTTTGGGTGGAATAAAGTTAGATGCAAACGTTCAGTACCATCTTTTAAATTTTGCAGGCAAAGAATATAAAATTGCAAATGTTACTTCTCATGAAAGGTTGGATAATTATACAAACATTAATGATGATAAAGATCCTGCTGCGGGAATTACAGATCATTTTATTTCCAGTTCGCGTGGAATAAGTGCAATGGAATTTAAGTTATCCGTTATGTTTGGATTATAATTATTTTTTTGAATTGATAAAACAAACCCAATTCCTCTTAGGAATTGGGTTTGTGGTTTTAAATGTGTTTAATATTTTCTCTTTAGATCACAATGTACTATTGGCTGCTTTTGTCCCAATGTAAATCAGGATACTTTTTAATCGGTTACACCTAAATATTTAATATGCGTAAAAAATTAATATTGCATAAACTCTGCGTTAACAACTTCCTCAGCATTTTTAATTACTCTTATATTTTTAAAATCTATTTTGCCCAATAATTCAGTTCGATTAATGTCCGTTCTATTTTTTGATATTATTAAAACAGAATAATCGCCAGGTTTCAATGACTTAGAAAAAGTACCGTTTCCATCAACCGACAAATTTATTGTCTTTTCATTATTTTGGATGGACAATACTGCATCATTAGTCTTATTGTCTAGGGCTTTAAATTTATCTTCAGTCTCAGCATTAATTTTTGATAACTCGTCGAAGTCCAGTTTCGCTTCTCTTCCGCTTTTAAGTAATAGTGATATAGTAGTTCTTAGCAATTTGGCGCGAATAAAATTGATTATTGAAAGTGTATCAATATAACCCAAGTCTTTGCTATTTATAATATATACGTTTGCACCAATATCAGGTTTAAAACCATAATTTTTATTAAAATAATATGTAACTACTCCCTTAATAATCGCATCATCTTTACTATTCAGTTGATCATTAAAGGTAGAATCAAAAATGATAGAGATGACATCATTTTCATTAAAAGTCATAATATTCCCTTTGAATAAGAATTTTAGTTTACTCTTTTTAAAGTCTGTTAATTGACCGTTAAATTTTTCTCCAGATTTGAGAACAAGCGTATGCTGAGGAAAAACATAAAAAGGAATAAGAAAAAATATTATTAAAAGTATAACTCTTCTCATAATAACTCCATTGTGGAATATTGTAACATATATATTTCTTCATATAAAGACATTGTGCTTGGCCCGCCAAACGACAAGTGAAGCACAACTGCCATAATTTATTTTTGTTAGTAAAAAAATCTGTACAAAAATTATTTTCTTAAGACTTTATATCCTTTCAATTTCTTGTCTATTAAAGACATTAGGCAAAATCATTTTATCAAATATTCATCTGTTATTAAAACATCTTTGTTATAACAAATAAAATAATTAGAATTTTCACAAAACTTTACAATGGAATTATTAATTGTGATTAATTCTAATTCTCTCAATTTATTGGGAGACTCTAAAAAAATATTTAGATCGGCAGCCAAATTAAATAAATCGACTTTCCCAAATAGTTTTATACCATTTCCAATTGGATGAAAATTACCACTTTTTTTCAACTCGAATAAATATTCTTGAATTAGTTTGATAAATTCGTTTTCATAAGATTCATTTGATAGTCCCAACATTTCATTCATTCTATAAATTCGAGCAGTGGAGGAATATTTTTGAATTTGGGTTTCTATTCGTCTATATGTTTTCGAAAAACTCCAAAGAAGTAAGCCTTCAGTTGATGGGAAAGGTGATCGATCTGGAATGTAACAAGAAAATCCTCTTACTGTATTTGAAGAAAAACCGTGATGATTAATTATTTCTTTTGCAATTTTCTCAATATCAATTTTTGTGTGCATTTCATTCTTATATCGGAAAATCATAAAAAGAGAAATCGTTAGAACTACAACAAAGAAAAAAAGTAAATAATACATAACTAATCCATAATAACTGATAAATCTATTGTTGCCTAACAACATCTTGCTTAACCCGCCTAAAATCGAATGAGCAATAACTACATTGTCAATTAAAAAGATCCAGCACCAACCATAGTGGCAATCCCCTGCCAGTAATGAGATAAAATGAGTAAGCAAAAGTAATTACAACAAAGCTTAATCAACATTACGGATATAATTTAGTGTTTAGTAGAGTAAAGTTCAATCAGGTTCAATTATATAAATAAATTTTTATCTAATGGAATTATCTGTTCATCCAATAGTTTGGGATTCTATGCTGATGTGCTATTGCAAAAATAACAACCTCTTTATTTTGAATTAAATAGATTACGTTGTAAGGAAATGTGTTTACTACTGCTCTCCTGGTATGCCGAGTGTATGATGGAAAACTATCGGGATAGTTATTGATAATCGAAATTGTTCTGTCTATTTCTCCAATAAATTTATCACCCAATCCGCTTTTCTGGAGATTATAGAACTCTATTGCTTCTTTATACTCTTCATAGGCGGGTTCCAGGAATCTTACTTTCATTGTTTTTTTATGATTTCATCATAAGAAATAGTTTTAATTTTTCCATCGATATATGCTTTATATCTTTGCTCGACTTCTTCTTTCCATATTTCATCTATTTCTTTGTCGGGTTCACTAAGACTTTTAGAAAGCGCTTCTAAAATTAGTATCCTTTCTGCAGGACTTAAATTAAGTGCATCTTTAATAATACTCTTTGAATCCATATTAATCTCCTATTCTTTTAACTAATAATATGTAACGTAAATTATAAATTCAAGTGAACCACTTACATTTATAACAATTACTTTCCTCTGTTGCAAACGGCAAGCTGTGGACTGAAGACTTTTATCAACGGCAATCTGCTTATTGTTTACCACATTCTCAGACTGATCCGTCACGGCGGACAGAGATACGAAAAAAATTATTCCCCCGGAATTTGTGTTCTTAGTTTTATTGGTTCCGGTTTTTTCTTTCTCATCTTTAAATTCAACATCTCAACAAACACACTGAATGCCATTGCAAAGTAAATGTATCCTTTCGGAATGTGCTGGTGGAATCCTTCTGCAATTAATGAGAAGCCAATTAGAAGCAGAAAACTTAATGCAAGTATTTTTATTGTTGGATGTTTCTCTACAAAATCACTGATTGATCCGGAAAAGAACATCATAAATATTACGGCAATAATTACAGCAATGATCATAATTATAAGTTCATTAGCCATTCCAACTGCAGTTATCACTGAATCTAAAGAGAAAACAACATCAAGTAAAAGTATTTGGATAATTACACCCCAAAAAGAAACTCTTGCTTTTACATTGAGATGTTCTTCTTCACCTTCTAACTTGGAGTGAATTTCCATAGTGCTTTTTGCCAGTAAAAATAATCCTCCTATGATAAGAATTAAATCTCTTCCTGAAATTCCCACTTCAAAAACTGTAAAGAATGGTGCAGTTAATTTTATGATTAGTGAAATAGAAAGAAGTAAAAGAATTCTTGTAATCATTGCAAGTGAAAGTCCAACAAGTCTGCCTTTCTTTCTTTGCTCAACCGGAAGTTTGCCTGATAGAATAGAAATAAAAATTATATTATCAATTCCAAGTACGATTTCCAGTACGGTTAGCGTTAATAGCGCAATAAGTGCTTGGGGATCAGTAATCCATTCCATTTAGTTTTTCCTGTTGTTAAAATTAGTGGGACAAAGTTAGAAAGTGATTGTGTGAAAATGAAATTTATTTTTTGGTATGACTTCTTACAAAAATGTCACACTTCGACTTCGCTCAGTGTGACATCAATCTTAAAATAAAAATTACTCTTTTAGTGATATTATTTCTTCTCTACTTCTTTTTCAATTTTTTCAGTTGTTTCCTCTTTTTTCATATTACTGCAGCAAGATGATTTATCTCCGTATTTTTCTTTCATGTTCATTTTATTTTTTCCCATAACAACTTCTTTCTCAACTACTTCTTTTCCATCCACAATTTTAGTAGTAGTTGTAGTTTCAACCTTATCACCCATCTTCATTGTGTGATCAGTATCAGTACATTTTTCAACTTTTGTTATTTCACATTTTTGTTTTGAGCAGCACTCTTTTGACTGAGCATTAGCTGCAAATGCAAATACTGTAACAAGGGCTAGAACAAAAATAAGATTCTTCATTTATTACCTTTCAATTTTATTTTTACAGATCAAAGCTAAAGAAAACGCAATATTTTACAAATACCAATAATTAGATTTTTCTAAATTTCCCCAAGATTATTTTCTAAAATCCAGCCAATTTTCCCATCATCCAATCTTATCTTGACCCAATTATCAACCTTATCTTCTAATCTAACTTTTAGTCCTTCGTGTAAAATAAATTCATCCTTGGATGATTTATCGGGAGAAGATTTTACGGTAACCGACGACTCCACGATAATACCATTCTTAATG
This sequence comes from Ignavibacteriaceae bacterium, assembly GCA_036170275.1. Taxonomy (GTDB): domain Bacteria; phylum Bacteroidota; class Ignavibacteria; order Ignavibacteriales; family Ignavibacteriaceae; genus IGN3. The sequence goes on along the minus strand of JAVHOU010000194.1, from coordinate 1,350 downwards.
TAAAATTCTTTATTCATCTTTACCATTAATAAAATTATTATAAGAATTAAAACCACAAAAATTCCTGCTTCTGTAAAAAAAGATATACGCTGTTGATTTACGGATCGTGAGAAGAAGTATGCAATTACAGAAATCAATAATAATATAAAAACTATGTACGCAATAATTGTCCAACTCGAAACGGAAAAGGCTGCAAGCAATCCTTCCCAAATATTAAATATAAAAAATGGTGGAAGTGTATCTACTTTATCTTTCATTCCAAGTTTTGCAAGCGCAAGATTGTGTTTTATATCTTCATCCGTTGGTGACAACTTTAATGCCTTTTCATAATACAATATGGCAAATCCGATTTTACCCAAGCGATAATGTGCATTACCAAGATTATAATAAATCGATACCCCTTCATAACCCTGATTTATAAGTTTGTTGTATTCATCAATTGCAAGTTGATACTGATTGTTTTTGTATAACTCATTCCCTTTTTGCATAACCGAGTTTACATCTGCTCTCATTGAGGAGACAAAAATAAAAATAGTTAAAACGATTATTTGAAATAAATACTTTTTCATTTTGTAATTGATCTTTCAATATCAATGACAACTTCTGAAAGTGATTTATACATTTCATTCATCGCCTGTTTAGGATTTGTACCTGGCGCAAATCTTATAAACTCGCATTTCTGTGCGTTCGTTTTCATCTTGTCAACAAGATCGGCAGTGATATTTCTTTTCGTTAATTCGTTCGCAGCTTTATCAAGTGTAAACTCTGATTTTGAAATACGAAATTTATCTTCAAGATATCCGAACAGTGCCTGGGATATTTCTGAATAGAAAAGTTCCACATTGTTTTGTTCAAGAAATTTTTTTGCTTTTTTAAATCTGTTACGTGCAACTTTTTCAGCTTTAGAATAACGAAGCAATTGCTGATTGCCGGAAAGTTTATCCTGTTTTCTCTTCCATCCAATCAAAACTAGCGAAGCAAGAAATGGAATGATTGAAGCAACCCAAAATGCTGGTCTGAATAATAATATTTCGCTTCTCTTATCAATGTCATCAAACTTTGTTTTGACAAAACGAATATCACTATCAAGCTGTTGGATTGATTGTTGATTTGCAAGATCAATATTTCCTTCGCCTTGTTTAATATTTACACTGAAAGTTTTTGAACTGATTGTCTGATATGATTTTTTATCTGGATCAAAATATGAAAATTGGATCGAAGGAATTTCACGCGTGCCGGCGATCCTGGGAACAAATAAATATTCAGCTTCTTTTACCCCGCTTATTTTTCCGGTACGATTTACCTGATCATTTATTTTAGGATCATATTTTTCAAAACCATTTGGCAGTT
>JAVHOU010000193.1:0-10374 GCA_036170275.1 Ignavibacteriaceae bacterium | reverse complement strand
TATATTTAAATAACTTATAGCTACTTCCCATTTGAACAACCGGACAGTAGTGATATAAATACTGTTTTCATTTTTCCTCCTTAAGAGAAAATTTGCTATGGAAAAATTCTCTTTCTAATAACTCACTGTTTTCAATCCAGCTATCGGCAAGGTAAGAGAGTGTGCCTTTTATATCATAAAGATTAAACGTGTAACGATGGCTTGTATCATTTATCCAACCGCCGCGAATCCATTCGTTATAATATCCTCTTGAACGGATAAGAAAAGTTTGTTCGCAATTATTTTTGGGGGTGATTTTATAGTTAAGATAATAACTATCCCCCGGTTCCGTTTTAAGATAGTTTAGATCATCATTGTTAATGAAATTCAATAGTGAATCAGATTTATTTCCATTGCCATCAGTTACCTCAACAGGATAAATGATTTTAGTTTCTATATTATTATTTGCAGATGAAGTTGTATCAAAAGCGATGTAATCAATCATAAAATTATCGGGGATAAATTCTAATCTTATAAAAAGCGAATCTGAATTGGTTGCCGGTAATTCCGCAGCAATATATTTCCAGTTAAGCGGACCGGCATCTTTAAACTTTCCCAAATCTTTCCAAACTCCATTATCAAATAATTTAATTTTGATTCCCGAAAAGGTATCGTATAACATTTTAAATTGAGAAGCATAAACAGGATCGTTATTCATCTTGTTTGTCCACACCAATCCGGCTACTCCTTGCGATCCAATTACAACATCATAAAGAAGGGTTGTACTTAATAATGTATTTCGGTATTTCATAATCATTTTTGTTGGCAAGTTTTTTTGTGACGGAACTTTAATATCAATCCAATCAAACACAGGTCCATTTCTTAATTCATTTACTTTATTTACACCGCTGCGATAATATTTGGTGTCATCCTTTGTTAAAAGATCAGTTAGATTATTCCCATCTTTACTGAGAGCAAACGCTACCGGTGATGTTTTCGAAACAAGTAATAATTTATTATCTATTGTTGGAAATAATTCTGTTCCGGTCGGGTGTTCTGCAACAACAACCTCGAATTTATTTATGAAATGGGTTTCAAGAGCTTCATTGGTAATCTTTAATTTTAAAGTGTCATCTATAATTTTTTGCCTGAGTAAATCCATATCATTATCCTCAAGCTGCTTAGAAATACATTCTGAAAATAATTCTGCTTCAAGATTATACTCAGCACCATCATAAGTGTAAATAGTTGGGCAGGAACCAAAACAGCATTTAGGGCAGGCGATGCAATAGATTCCTAAAAACGTAAGCGGGGGACCAGTTAATCCCAATAAAAAAGAAGCAAAATACCTTCCACCGCTTGTGTTTTCTTCATAAGTAATCATTGCTGTAATGCTATCAAGAGGAAGTGCGATATGTTGTTTTGGTGGTTTAAATGAGCTGTTATCTGGAACAATCCCTTCGCCCCAAATAGATTTATTATCAACATTAAATCCATCAGGGAAAAGAATTATACTGTTATCAGATTTAAATACTTTTGCCTGGATGTCTGAATAGGTACCCGTTCTCAGAGAATCAGCATCAATTTTTGTCGCCTGATAAGTTGGATAACATCCATTAAATACTAACGGTAAAAGTAAAACCGGAATAAATACACTTATGTATCTGGGTTTCATAACAACTCCTTTTTAAGATTCTGGTATTAACATAATTTTTTAATTGACAGGAGTTGTCATGAAATTGTAAAAAACTACTTAAATATTTAATTGAAAGGATAATGAAATGTAATAGGAAGTGGATTCTTTAATTTTTGGGTGAGACTTTATTTTTTGATTTTTATTTAACTATCTAATTTTATTTTTGAAAAGAAGTTAAAAAAAGCATTCCCGGTACTTTTTATAGTTCGATCTTTAGTCAAAATTATTTCTCTTTTTGAGCCCCTAGGAAAATATCCCCAATGAACTTTTGAATATGTGTTAGCGCATTTTTGAGTATGTTTTATCATATAATCAATAGGATCGGGCTCGCTGTTATTGATAAGATAAAGCTCAATTTCATAAATAACTTCTTTAAATACTTCTTCACGTTGTCCGTTATTAATCGCAGGTGAAAAAAGAAATTCTACAACAAACTTTTTGTTATTTACAATTCCAATTCTTACAACAGGTGCAGGATTGAAACCAAACTTTAATTCAAAATATCGGTCATTTGTATTTACAATTCCCAAAGTCCATTCCCAGCAATTATCATTCATTTTATTTACTCAGCTTTTTTAGTGGATGTGCTTCTGTGTTAAAAACATTTTTTTGTAAATCAAAAGTTTCTTCCGGTGCGAAAATTAAGTAAAGATATTTTAAAGTTTCAGCTAAAAAGAAACTTTCCATCGAATCGCTTTTCTCTTTACTCATTACGCTTTTAAGTGAAGCAAAGCCCGCATCAATTTTACAATATTTAACAATGCTTTCAAAAAAATCTTTACCCATCTGTAGGTATTTCGGATTTTTTGTGAAACGATATAAATAAAAGGCTGATTCAATAATTTCAGGTCGAAGAACATAGTTAGGATAATTAATCTCAAAAGTTTTGTAATTCATTTCTTCAGGCTCAATTCCAAAGTGTGCCCACATTCTGTAGCAGCTTTGTTGAACTTTTTCTGCAGTCATTACATCACCGCCGAGTGAAAGCATAGCCGGCATAAATGCATCAAGAGCACCAAAGGTTGTGCTTGTTTCTTCTCCCGTATTCATATCAACTTTTTTGTACCAGAATCCTGTTGATGCAGAATCAAGCAAGTATTTGTTTACAGCAACCATACTTTCATCATACATATTCTTAAAATCTTTATCGTTAAAAAGTATATATGCTTTGATGAGATATTCATAATATGAATCAATCATTCCGCTGATATGACTTTCGGTGTTTTGCCATTCGCCGGTTTCAACATTTATTGTTGTACCGACTAACCCGATTTTAGATCTGCGTTTAAATACTTCTGTAACTGCATTCTTGGCTTTGTTATAGTAAATAGGATTACCCGTTAACTTGCTCAACATTCCAAACTCTAACATCAGCGTTCCAATTTCTGCAGGATTACTGATACTGTCTTTTACTTCGCCGGTTTTTAAATTAACATAACGGTAAGGCATTCCGGTTTTGGATTTGAAAACAGGAAGTAATCGATTTCCTAAATATTCAGCAAACTCAAGAAATCTTTTGTCTCCATCTAATTGATATGCGGAAATCAATCCGCCAAGCAAACGAATTGTAATCTCAAAGTTTTGAACAAAGAAGTTTTTGTTGAAAGAAAGTTTCTCAAAAATAAGTTGTTTTGCTTCCTCAGCTTCTTTATTTAATCCCATTAGAACCATTGTATCAAAAGCATCAACCGGTGTCATCAACAAACTTTCATCATACCAATTACGAAAAGTTTTGCTGAGAGGTTTTAGTTCATCTTTTCCCCACGCATATTTTTTATAAGCATTCCACGCATTTATAAATTCTTGTTTTACTTTTTCGGCGTATACTTTTTTATCAATTTCTGCATTTGATTCAATAGTAGTCATTGATGGTGGGAAAGATGCAATATTTGTCCAAAGATTTTTATTTGGATCATCGCCCATTTCAAATTCAAGTAATCCGCCATTTATAATTTCATTGTGGGTGATAAAACTTCTTGTCAATTCTTTACCATTAAGTTTTGCAGATTGGATATAAAAGTTTTTATCAGAAAGATTTTTTACTCGAATAACAAATTGCTTTCCATTTCCTAAGTTGATAACTGCTTCATCAAATAAAGGAGTTCCAATTATATACTTTTGATCAGCCGGATTGAATGGATAAAAACCTAATGCACTAAAGATGTACCACGCAGACATTTGTCCGCAATCTTCATTACCGCAAAGTCCCTGTGGTGTATGATTGTATAGTGTAGTTAAAATTTTATGAACATAATATTGAGTTTTCCAGGGCTTACCAATGAAGTTAAACATATACGCAATATGCTGGCTCGGTTCGTTGCCCTGAGCATACTGTCCGATCATTCCAGAAATATCGCAGCTTGGATTTGAACCTTCAAGTTTTGAATCAGCGACGAACAGTGAGTCCAATTTCTCAGCAAACTTTTCACGTTTGTCAAATAAATTTATTAATCCTTCAACATCTTGTGGAACGAACCAGGAATATTGCCAGGCATTGCCCTCTGTATATTCATTGTTCCTGTGTTCTGATGATCTCGGGTTAAAAGGAGTTTTCCATTTACCATCACTGGTTTTTGCTCTCATAAAATTTGTTGATGGATCAAAAAGATTTCCATAATACTCTGCGCGATTAGAAAAGTATTTGTAATCTTCTTCTTCGCCAAGATATTTAGCAACTTGTGCAATGCACCAATCATCGTAAGCATACTCAAGTGTTTTAGAAACTGATTCAACTTCCCCGATAGAATCGGGACTTTCAGCTTTATAATCGGGAATGTAACCAAACTCTTTATAATATTTTAATCCGAGATGATCCTGCATTGCAGATTTTTTCATCGCATCGTAAACAAGATTAATGTCAAATCCTTTAAAGCCTTTCAGAATTGCATCTGCAATAACCGGAATTGAGTGATAACCAATCATTGTTCCTGTTTCATTGCCCAGCAATTCCCAAACTGGAAGCAAACCGTATTCATTGTAATAAGCTAACATTGAGTTAATCATATCATTAACTCTTGATGGTTGTATAATTGTAAACAACGGATGCTCTGCGCGGAAAGTATCCCATAAAGAAAAGATGCTGTACTTTGTATAATCTGTTGCTTGGTGAATTTTTCCATCAGTTCCTTTGTATTCACCAGTAACGTCACTAAAAACAATCGGTGATAGCATTGAATGATAAAGAGCAGTGTAAAAAGTTGTAAGTAAATTTTTGTCTGATGATTTAACCACGATCTTACTTAACTCTTTATTCCATTTGGCTTCAGCATCTTTCCTAACTTTATTGAAATTCCAATCTTTGATATCATTTTCAAGATTAGCTCTTGCATTGTCTATGCTGACTGATGAAATTCCGGTTTTGATTAATAATTGAGAGCCAGTTTTTAAATTAAACTTAAAAACCGCACGAGTAGTTTTTCCTTTTATTTCTGTTAAGACTTTTTGATAAACACTGTCAGAAATTAAAAACGATTTTACAATTGGTTCAGAGAACTCAGTATAAAAATAAACTCTTTGATCCTTTGCCCAACCGGTTGAATATCTGTAACCGCAAATTGTATGATCATCAATTATTTTAATAAATGTTTCAGTCGGTGTATCCCAATTTTTTGAATAACCCAAATCCAGTTGAATGAATTCATCACCATCATTATTAAAAGTATATTTTTGAAAACCGGAACGAAGAGCCGCAGTAAGTTCTGTTGTAATATTATAATCTTTCAATAAAACTGTATAGTAACCAGGACTTGCTGATTCATTGTTATGATCGAATTTGGGAATAAATTTTTTATTTATAATATCGTTATCAGAGAGATTAATTTTAAAACTAGCAGGCATAAATTGTATATCACACAAATCACCAATTCCGGTACCGCTTAAATGTGTGTGAGAAAACCCGACAATAATGCTATCAGAATAATTATAACCGGAAGACCAATCCCAGCCGCTGTGTCTATTATCAGGACTTAACTGCACCATTCCAAATGGAACGGTTGCCCCGGAATATGTATGGCCATGACCGCTTGTCCCGATAAAAGGACTAACGTATTGAGTGTAATTTTGTGAAAAAATATTTTGAATAAATATTAGTAGAAGCAGAAATAAGAATTTGAATGTTTTCATATAAAACTTAAAATTGTTTTTGTAAAAGATGTGGATATTCTTTGGTAACCTTCAATATAAATTCGCCGAATAATGTATTTGCCCAGGCAAACCAGGGGCGCGAAAATTTTGATGCATCATCTTTATCAAATGATTCGTGCATAAATCCGGTATTTGCGTGAGAATTCTTTAAGAGTTTAATACAGCCGATAATTTCATTTTCATTTGTGCTTGTTAATCCGCGCATAATAATTGAAAGATGCCATATTTTTCCAAGTCCTGCGTGCGGTCCACCAATACCATTTCCAACTTTTCCTTCAAAGTAGTACGGATTGTTTTTACTGAATAAAAATTTTCTTGTGTTTTTGTAAATCACATCATCAGACTTAATTGCATTTAGATAGGGAAGTGAAAGTAAACTCGGAATGTTTGCATCATCCATAAAAAGTTTATTGCCAAATCCATCAATTTCATAAGGAAATATTTTTCCAAAGTTAAGATGCTCTGCAATCGCATATTTATTTAGTGCTTCTTCAACTTCATCGGCAAGAGAATTACATTCATTCGCAAAAGATTTACTATTAATAACATCTATAGAAATCTCAGCAAGTTGTCTTAAAGAAACTACGGCAAAATGATTTGATGGAACAAGGAAAGAAAATATTGCTGCATCATCACTCGGGCGGAAAGACGAAACAATTAAACTAACAGGGTTAACGGGATTGCCATATCCGCCAAGCGGCAAACTATCCATTGACCAGGTTGTGTTACGCATAAATCTGTAAGGACTTTTTCCATCTTTTCGCTGCTGCTCTTTAAATGTTTTTAACACAAACCTCATTGCTGATTTCCAATCATCATCAAACACGGAAACATCATTGGTTGTTTTCCAGTATCCATAAGCAAGACGAATTGGATAGCATAACGAGTCAATTTCCCATTTACGTTCGTGCAACTCCGGTTTCATTTCTGTTATATCATTTTTCCACGGGCTTTCGGCAGGACCATCATTAAAAGCATTTGCATAAGGATCGATAAGAATACATTTTGTTTGCCGATTTATAACGCCAGCAATTAAATCTTTTAATTTCTTATCATCATTTACAAAATGTAAATAAGAATAAACCTGTGCCGATGAGTCCCGAAGCCACATTGCGTTTATATCGCCTGTTATTACAAATGTGTCTGGCTTCCCATCAATTATTTTGTGTGTTACAGTTGTATCAAGTGTGTTGGGAAAACAATTTTCAAACATCCAGCTAAGTTCTTCGTCTTTAATAATTTTTTTCATCTCAACAAGCTTTGCTTCAATTGCTTCGCTTGTAACTTTTCTTTCTAAGATAGGTGGGCGTTTAGATTGATATGAATTTAAAGCGAATGATTTTGTAAAAGATAGTTTTGATACAGACAATCCTGCAATTGCAAGTCCGCTTGTTTTGATAAAGTTTCTTCTGGAAGGCATTAATTTTTTTTATTTTAATTAATTAAAAATAATAAATCATAGATTTATCAGTTAAAAAAATTTTCACTTCACAAATTTATATCCCACTTTGTGTACAGTTAAAAGATGTTTGGGATTTGCAGGATCATCTTCAATTTTTTTTCTAAGTGAAAGAATATAATTATCTACAGTTCGTGTTGTTGGATATGTGTCGTAGCCCCAAACTTCATCAAGAAATTTATCGCGGGATATTACTTCACCTTCGTGATCAATGAAATAATGTAAAATCCTGTACTCTGTTGCTGAAAGTCTTATCGGGTTTTTATCTTTTAACATTTCCTGTTTTTTAAAATTGATTTTTAAATCCGCAAAATCCACCTCTTCAATATCTCCGGGCTCGTAGGTGCTTCTTCTTATTAAAGCTTTAACTCGTGCGAGTAGTTCTCTGACACTGAATGGTTTTGTTATATAATCATCAGCGCCAATTTCAAGTCCTAGTATTTTATCTATTTCTTCCTTTCTACTTGTTACCATAATGATAGGAGTATTTACTCCATCACTTCTTAAATCTTTACAAATTTCAATTCCATCTTTGCCCGGAAGAATTAAATCTAAAAGTATTAAGTCAAAATTAGTTTGATGTGCAAGGCCAAAACCCTTAGTACCTGTATCCGCCTCAGCTAATGAATATCCTTCAGTTGTAAGGGATTCTTTTAGACCAGTTCTTATTGCCGGATCATCTTCAATAATTAAAATTTTCTTCATTGAGACCTCATAAATTGTTAGATATAACCGGGAAGCATAGTGTGAAGGTGCTTCCAATTCCAATTGAGCTTTTTATTAGTACTTTTCCTTTGTGCTGTTCTACAATGTGCTTAACGATAGAAAGCCCTAATCCTGTTCCCTCTATTTTTTTTGTTTTTGCATTGTCTGTTCTAAAATATGGATCAAAAATATTTTTAATATCTGATTGATCAATACCTATTCCATTATCCATAACATCGACACAAACAAAACTATCTTTATAATATGTTGAAATAGTAATCTCTTTTTTCTCCGTTGAAAATCTGAGGGCGTTTGAAATTATGTTTTCAATTGCTTCGGTAATTGCATCAGCATCTCCGCAAATCAAATCATTAAATTCTCCCAGCTTTGTTTCAAGTTTAAACCCCTTCATCTTCAGTGTGTAGTGCATCAGTTCAATTACATCATTAACAATTTTATTAAAATGAGTTTCACGAAAAGAATAATCTTTAACACCTTTTTCTATTTTAGAAAAATCAAGCACGTTGTTGATCAAACGAGTTAATCTATCTGTTTCACCTTCTATTATTTCAAGATGATTTTTTGATCTATCAGATAAATTCTTTTCATTTTCTAAAAGCATCTCAGAAAAGATTTTAATAGAAGTTAAAGGAGTTTTTAAATCGTGCGAAACTGTTGAAACAAACATTGATTTTTGTTCATTTAATTCCTCTAATCTTTCGGCTTCAATTTTTTTGCGGATTAACTGTTCTTGTAATTTTATCCTTTCTATTGTTGAGCCGGTATTTATTCCTATATCTTTTAAAAGATCAACATCTTCAATAGAAAATTTTGAGCCTGACTTTTTATTACCAATAATTATAAATCCATATAATTCCTCTTTAACAGATTTAATGGGCACAACAAGAGTTATTCCCCAACGCAAAAGTGTGTTCTGGGAAATTGTTGAAATATCAGTATCGCTTTCTACTTTGTTTTTTACAGAAGCGACCTGAAACCATTTTTTTTTCAACGTATCAGGTTTTATTCTTAATATTTTATTTGCTATCTGATTAAAATTCTTTTGAGAACGTATAAAAAGTTTTCCTGTTTGATTATCAAGCTCACTGAAAGCTATTTTATCAACCGGGATAAGGTTATCAATCTCTCGAATTAAATATTCACCAAGGGAATTTATATCATTATAATTTTTAATTTGCTCAGTAAAGCGGTTTAACTCCTTTCTAAAATTATACTGAACTCTAAAAAACTTTTTATCAACAAATTGCTGAACTTTGGTTTTAATCGGTTGAAATAACACTGCAAGAAGCACTGCGGCTATTGCTGAAATAATAGATTGATCAGAAACATGAAATGAAGAAACAAAAATACCGATCGCAGCAGAGTATAAAACCAGCAAGATTGAAATTACAATTCCATATACAACACTTCTGTTAAGTACTTCGTCAATATCTAACAAATGATATTTGACAATTGCAATGGCAAAGGTTACAGGCACAGCTAACTGTAAAAGTATAATTATCTCTTCCGGTAGAATTTCCTTTTTGATAAATTCCTGGGGCAATACCCAAAAAACAATAAAACTTAATGGACCAATAATAAAACCAAGTAACAGCCATTTTATTTTTTTTCTTTCTACTTCACCTTTCTCTTTAAAGTATGTTGTAAAAAATATTATGATGGCAGAAATCACAGCAACTGCCGCATAAAATCTTATAAAGGTAAATGTTAACAGATAATTTTGTATTGATTGATTATCAAGATGGATAGAAGAATTAATAAAGGCGATAGTGCTTAATATTGCAATCAGACAAGCAATAACGTAGTTGAAGTTAACAAATGTCCGCCATCTTTTTTCCTTATCTCTTGGGAAAATAAATGCGAAATGAATAAATAGTGCCGGTATAAAAGCATATGTAAAATGAAATATGGTGCGAAGGGTATAGTTTAAGATAAGAGGATAAGTGTTTTGATTTGCCCACGTCGTACACATTATTAATGCAGTGCCAACACTTGCCCAATGAAAGATATGCGCTGCTTTGTTCTCACCTTTTTTTATCAAAACAAAAAAAGCAATAGCAAAAAAAAGTAAAGCAACAATTGTAGTAATAAAAATGTAAAATCCACTATAATATTTAGTAAGCTTAACACTTAATGTTCGTTCACCATAAATGCCAGTGACTTTAATTAAAACCAGATCACCAATGTTTTTTGTATCTGTAATAAATTCAGCATTTTCCTCGTTACTAATTTTAAAGCCATTAATAGAAATCAGGTTATCAGCAGCGGTAAGATGATATGGATTGTTTTGAGTAATTATTATAGAATTAAGCAAGTCTTGCCCGGAAATCTCGAAAGGAAGATTAGCTTTTTGATTGATATTTATAATTCC
>JAVHOU010000192.1:0-10451 GCA_036170275.1 Ignavibacteriaceae bacterium | reverse complement strand
ACCAGAACTATAACCAATTATCTTTATTCAACTTATAACCGGACAGTAATGATATTTTATAAATACCGAATAGCGTTATAATTACTATTCAATTTCAAATGAAGCGTTTACAACTCCAACAATTTCTTTTTCGATAGAACTGAGATCATTTACTCCATAATCTGAAACAGCATTAGAAAATTTTGGAGTAATCTGAAGCACACCCATTCTTGCGCTGCGCATTGGTCCAAGATCTCTGTCTGTCGCATCAGCAATTTTTTGTGCTCGTACCATGGCATCTTTTGCAGCTTCTGCTTGAATTTCAATTTTTAAATCAGCCATCTTTGAGTAATGATATTCAGGCGGCTCTACATTAAAGCTGACCCCTTTTTGAATGAGAGAAGTAATATCGAGCGATATGTCTTTTATCTTGTAAACATCTTTTGATTGTATCTCAATTCTTTGACTGTAAACATATCCAATTACTCTTCCTGTTTGGAAACCCTGTTCGTTCATTTCTAACATTGGATTACTATTAATAGTAAAGAATTCTATTTTATCTTTTGGAAAACCTTTGCTTTCAAGATAAGAAATTAGAATAGGTTTTTGTTTGTTCAGTTCAGCAAAAGCACTTTCGGAAGTTAAAGCTTGAACGGAAACTGTTCCGCGTAGAAAACCAAGATCGGAAACAATTTCTTTCTTTGCTGATCCCGTTACGTTTATAGTTTGATTAGCTTTTTGATTTGATTTCCATGCATTAGTAAAAAACACTACGCCAATAATAAAGCTAACGCCTATAATTACAGCGGGAAGAAATAATCCGTTTTTCTTTTCCATATTATTTATAAATTTTTTAGTTATTAATTGTGTTAAAAACGTGTGGCAAAATATCAAAAAAGAGTAATTTTAACAACTGGAATATCGTTGTATAATTAATGTGAGATTTGTTTTTTGATCTGTGAAAATCAGTGGAATCCACGTTATCTGTGTTCTATTGTGATTGAATAAATCCTTAACTTGAAATAAATAATTAAATAAGATTATGATTAAGAATCAAAATAAACTTATAAATGAAAAAAGTCCTTACTTACTTCAGCATGCTCACAATCCTGTAAATTGGTATCCGTGGAGCGATGAAGCATTTGAAAAAGCAAATATGGAAGACAAACCTATTTTCCTCTCAATCGGATATTCAACCTGTCATTGGTGTCACGTGATGGAAAAAGAATCTTTTGAAGATGAAGAAGTTGCAAAGCTAATGAATGATGCTTTTGTTTCCATAAAAGTTGATCGGGAAGAGCGACCTGATATTGATGGAATCTATATGTCTGTTTGCCAGATGATGACAGGAAGCGGCGGTTGGCCTTTAACTATTGTAATGACTCCGGGTAAAAAACCATTTTTTGCGGGAACATATTTTCCAAAGAATAATCGCTACGGCAGAATTGGAATGCTCGAGTTGGTTCCAAGATTAAAAGATGTTTGGATAAATAAAAAAGAAGATATTCTAAAATCTGCAGATGAGATTGCGGCTTCCTTGAATACCGAAAACAAGGTAATAGCAAAAGTTCAGATTGATGAATTAATTTTTACTAAGGCTTATGCAGAATTGCTCAGAAGATATGATGATACGTATGGTGGATTTGGTAATGCACCAAAATTTCCCACACCGCATAATCTTATGTTTCTTTTGCGATATTGGAAAAGAAAGAATGTGCCTAAAGCTTTCGAGATGGTGGAAAAAACATTAACCCAAATGCGACTTGGTGGAATTTATGATCACATTGGATTTGGATTTGCACGTTACTCAACTGATAGGCAGTGGCTTGTTCCGCACTTTGAAAAAATGTTATACGATCAGGCAATGCTTGTAATGGCTTATACGGAAACTTATCTTGCTACAAAAAATAAATTCTATAAAGAAACCGCCGAAGAAATTTTAGAATATGTTTTGAGAGATATGACTCATTCCGAAGGCGGATTTTATTCTGCTGAAGACGCAGACAGTGAAGGCGAAGAAGGAAAATTTTATTTATGGGAAGCCAATGAATTCAGAAATGTGTTAGAGAAAGATGAATCAGATTTTGCAATAAAGGTTTTTAATCTTACTGATAATGGAAACTGGATTGATGAATCAAAGGGTATGAAGCCGGGAACAAATATTCTTCATTTAAAAAAATCTGATGAAGAACTTGCAGCAGATTTTAATCTTAGTGAAGAAGATTTTGCGGAAAAGTTAAAAACAATTCGTAAAAAGCTTTTTGAATATAGAAGGAAAAGAATTCATCCATATAAAGATGATAAAATTTTAACCGACTGGAATGGATTGATGATATCAGCCTTTGCAAAGGCATCGCAAGCTTTTGGTGAAGACCGTTATTCAGAAGCCGCAATCAAAGCTTATTCATTTATCGAAAAACATTTAACAGGAAAAGATGGAAGATTGATTCATCGATTCCGTGAAGGAGAATCCGGTTTACCCGCACACATTGATGATTATGCTTTTATGATTAATGCTTTAATCGATTTGTATGAAACAACTTTTGAAATAAAATATCTTAAAAGAGCAATTGAGTTAAATGAAATATTGTTAAAAGAATTTTGGGATGAACAAAACGGCGGATTCTATTTCACATCATCTAAAAGTGAAGAATTGATTACAAGACAAAAAGATGTTTATGACGGAGCCATTCCATCGGGTAATTCTATGGCATTATTAAATCTTATAAGGTTGGCACGATTTACGGCTGATATTAGTTTTGAAAACAGAGCATCTGATCTTACCAAATATTTTTCAGGATATATTTCTAAATCACCTTCGGCATTTTCTATGTTTATGTGTGCATTAGATTTTCAACTTCATTCATCAACAGAAATCGTAATTGTAGGAAATCAAATAGATGTGAAAGTGAGAGAGGGATTAAATCTTGTTAGAAAAATCTTTTATCCAAATAAAATAGTAATTCTTAAATCTAATGAAGAAGGAAAAAATCCAGTAGATTTATTATCCTTTACAAAAGAAATGAAAGCAGTAGATAATAAACCAACATTTTATATCTGCAAAAATTTTGTTTGTAACAGACCGGTAGACCGATTGGAAGAGTTTCAAATGCTTATAAACAAATAATGATATTTATACTTCAATTAGTAGATATTTACGAAATGTTAGATTAATTTTGATTTGCAGCATTAAAATATAGCTAAAGGAGAACCCGTGAGTGTTGATAATAAATTCGTCAGATCACTAATCCAAAACGCAAAGCAAGGTAACAACGCTGCCATCGAGCAGTTATTCCAGATGAACCTTGGAAAGATTTATGCTTTTGCTTTACGACTGACTGCAAATAAGCCTCTTGCTGAATCAATTACCAAAGAGACTTTTATTGAAGCGTGGAAAAAAATTAATCTAGTTAGACCTGATGCCTCATTTCTTAAATGGCTAAACGCTATAACTGTTTACAAAACTATCGATGCACTTCGTTCACAAAAACAAGACTCAAAAAAAATAAAATCCGACTTTAGAGATATCGAAATAAAAGATGAGTTTGACAGATATATTCTCGACCTCCCCGAACAAGAACGAATGATTTTTGTGCTTAATAAAATTGAGGGCTATACTTCAGAAGAAATATCTGATCTAATGGGAATTAAAAGTGACCAGGTTAATATCCATCTTTCTATCGCAAACGATAAAATAATTGGTAATGATCCAAATCTTAAATCCGCAGAGGTAATGAAAGAAAAAGTTTCAAAACTTATTCCTGAAATAGATCCGCCAGTTAGTGTTAGGAATGGTATTTTTTCCTATATGATGGAAGAAAAATTAAAAGATCAAAAAGAGATTGAAAAAATTGCTGCACAAGTTGAAAAAGATGAGAAAGGATCTGACACGGATGAATTAAAAGAAGCCAAAGAAGAGATTATTAAAGAAGAAGTAATTGTATCAAAGATAAAGAGAAAAATAAAAATAAATTTTCAACTTATTAAGAAAGTTGTTTTTGCAGTTCTTGCGGTTGTTATAATTTTTATTGCTGTCAAACTTATTTTTTCAAAAAGTGGCTGGGAGATTATACAATTTTCCGGTCAGCCGAAGATAGATAATACGGTTATACACAAAGGCGATACTTTTCCTTCGCAAGCCATAGCCACAACAGATCAGAGTTCAAGCTTAACAATTGTAATTCCCGAAATTGGAAGAATTATGATTGATAATTCATCAACTGTTCAAAGATTGGAATCAGGCTTCTCTCTAAAAATTGAAGAAGGGCAGATTAAAAAATTTGAAGGGGATGCATCTGACGTAATAAAAGTTATAACTCCCTTAGCTAATTTTACGGAGTTGTATAAAGGTGGTGCATTCAGATTAAAAGTTGAGAACGGCGGAACATGCAAGCTTGAAGTAGAAAGCGGCTGGGTTATTGTAAACGTAAAAGAATTTGATTCCTATGTTCCAAAGAATTTTGATTGTCTTATTACTCGAGGTAAATATGCTGTCCCTTATCCATCAGATTCCTCGCCACAATTAATAAGTTTGATAGAAGGCTTCAGCGGAGTTAACGATCCTTCTGTGGGAACTATTTTGTCCCTTATGACAAAGAAACAATCACTCTCTTTATGGCATATCATTCAACTCATAAGCACAGAAAACAGGAGTTTAGCTTTTGATCGGCTTAATGAGCTTATCCCGGCACCTTCTAGTGTTACTAAAGCAGGAATACTCGCTCTCAATAAAACTATGCTTTTAGATTGGCGGCAAGAAATAGAATTGAAGATGGATTAAATAGTATTCAGATATTTTTTAAAATTACAAACCCAATTCCTTAAAGGAATTGGGTTTGTTTTAAATGATAATTAATAATTTATCTCTTCGGTTTATAAAAGTGCGAGCTCTGTCCAAAGAAAACTTCTGCAGCATCCATAATTGTTTCTGATAAAGTTGGATGCGGATGAATTGTAAGTTTTAAATCTGTAACATTCGCTCCCATTTCAATTGCAAGAACGCCTTCAGCAATTAATTCGCCTGCACCGGGACCGCAGATTCCAACTCCAAGTAGACGTTGTGTATCTGGGTCAACAATTAATTTTGTTACACCGTCGTTTCTATCAATTGTAACTGCTCTACCGCTTGCTGCCCAGGGAAATTTTGCAACTTCATATTTTATTCCATCTTTCTTTGCTTGCTCTTCTGTTATTCCCGCCCACGCAATTTCTGGATCAGTAAACACTACAGCAGGAATTGCAAGTGGTTCAAAAGCAACTTTGTGTCCTGCAATAACTTCAACTGCTGTTCTTCCTTCGTGCGAAGCCTTATGTGCAAGCATTGGTTCGCCGGCAATATCACCAATTGCAAAAATATTTGGATCAGTAGTTCTAAGTTGTTTATCAACTTTTATCCAACCGCGATCAGTTAAAGTGACTTTTGTGTTTTCTAATCCAAGTCCTTTTGTTTCCGGCTTCCTTCCGATTGACATTAAAACATAATCATAAACTTTGTCAGCAACATTTCCCTTATCATCCTGAACCTTAACATTGATTCCGTCTTTAATTTCTTTCATCTCCAAAACTTTGCTGTTAGTCATCACTTCTGCAAAAGATTTTTTGATACGCATTGAAAGATAATTTACAAGATCACGATCAGCGCCGGGTAAAAGTCCGGGCATCATTTCTACAACAGATACTTTCGTTCCCAGTGCTTCATAAACAGAACCAAGTTCAAGCCCAATATATCCACCGCCAACTACTAAAAGTGATTTTGGAATTTCAGGAAAATCAAGTGCTGATGTTGAATTTAATAATCGTTTGGATTGAATATTTAATGATGGAATAGTTGTAATTACAGATCCTGTAGCAATAATGGCTTTTTCAAAAGTATGTTCAATTGTTTGTCCATCAACTTTTTCAATCTTTAATGTTGATGAGTTGATAAAACTTGCTCTGCCCTGAATGTAATTTATTTTTCTTTGTTTGGATATTTGTCCGAGTCCGCTTGTAAGTTTGTTAACAACATTGTTTTTAAAATCACGGAGTTTGTTTAAATCAATCTTTGGTGCACCAAATTCTATTCCCCAATTTTTTGCTTCTTCGGCTTCGTGGATAAGTTTTGCAACGTGAAGCAACGCCTTAGAAGGAATGCATCCGCGATAAAGACAAACACCACCGGGATTTTTATCCAGATCAATAAGTGTTACATCCATTCCAAGGTCAGCGGCAAGAAATGCGGCAGCGTATCCGCCAGGTCCACCACCGATTACTGTAAGTTTTATTTTTTCACTCATTCAATATTTCCTTTAGGAAAATAGAACGCAGATGACGCAGATTTTGCGGATCAGCGCAGATCAGCTCAATCAGAGTAATCTGCGTTCTATTGTTTTATAATACTAATTTAATCGGTTGTTCAAGTTCTTCAACAACAAATTTTAAAAATCTGATTGCATCAGCACCATCAATAATTCTGTGATCATATGACAATGATAATGGCAGCATTAATCTTGGCTCAAAAACTCCATAGCCATTCCAAACAGGCTCAAGTGCACCGCGAGAAACACCAAGTATTGCAACCTCGGGTGAGTTAACAATCGGAGTAAAGTATGTCCCGCCGATTCCGCCAAGATTAGAAATTGTAAAACATCCGCCTTGTAAATCATCCAATCCAATTTTTTTGTTACGAGCTTTCTCAGCTAGAGCATTCATATCAACAGAAATTTCGCTTAAAGATTTTTTATCGACATTTTTTATAACCGGAACAATCAAACCAAACTCGGTATCAACTGCAACGCCAACGTTAAAATAATTTTTGTATATAATTTCCTTCTTTTCTATATCAATACTGGAATTGAATTGAGGAAATTTCTTTAAGCTTTCAACTATTATTTTAACAAGAATGGCAGTTACTGTTAATTTCACTTCGGAATTTTTATTTAATTCCTTTCGTGTTTTCTCAAGCAAAGTAATATCAGCTTTATCAAACTGTGTTACGTGTGGAATTGTTGCCCACGCATAGCTAAGATGATCAGCAGTTTTTTTGCGAATGTTTGTCATCTCAACTTTGTTAATCGCACCAAACTTTGTGAAATCAGGCAGTGATTCTGATTTGATATTTAATCCTGTTCCGCCGCCTTTTGAGTATGACTCGTGTAATTTCTTTGAAAATGCTTTAACATCATCCATAGAAATTCTGCCGTTAGGTCCTGTGCCCGGAACTTTATTTATATCAACACCAATTTCTCTTGCAATTCTTCTTACCGATGGAGCAGCAGGTGCAGCACCTTTTAATACTGGCGGCTGATTATCTGTTTCCATCAATTGAATAGATGGAAGTTCACCGGTTAGAGATATTTCTTTTTTTGATTCAACCTTAGAAGATTCAGTCGTGATTTCGCTTTTAACTTTTAAAGATTTTGATTCTGCAACAACGCCTTCACCAGATTCAACTTTAATCATTACATCGCCGACTTTAGCTTTGCTTCCAGCTTTAATTAAAACCTCAACAACTTTTCCAGCTAATGTTGATGGGACTTCAATGGTTGCTTTGTCAGTTTCAATTTCAAGTATTGCTTGATCAACTTCAATCACATCACCAACTTTTACAAGTACATTTACAACATCTGCTGATGCAATGTTTTCACCAAGATCTGGAAGATGATAATCTACAATTTCTTTTTTACTGGATGATTTAGTCGATGGCGCGGCTTTGTATTCAACCTCAGGTTCAGTTTTTACTTCAGTAGTCTTACTATTTTTCTTGTTCTCGATCGTACTCTCAGTTTTAACTTCTGCAGTTCCACCTTCTTCAACAAATAAAATTGTTGCACCAACTTTTACTTTATCACCAACTTTAATTAATAGCTTTGTAATTTTTCCTTCAACTGTTGAAGGAACTTCGATTGTAGCTTTATCAGTTTCAATTTCTAAAATTGCCTGATCTTTTATTATGGTATCACCTTCTTTCACAAGAACATTTGTTACATCAGCGGCTTCGATGTTCTCGCCAAGTTCCGGTAATTTAAATTCTGTTGTCATTATAAAACCTTAAATCAATTTTCTATTTTCTATTGCCACGATATTTAAATATGTTAAATTATCTGTTTGTCATTTCGACCAAAGGGAGAAATCTGAACGTTATAATTAAAAAGATTTCTCAGTCGAAGACTCCTTCGAAATGACTTTCCCCAATTTTATACTAATTATTAAAGTCGTGAATTCAATAATTATAGATTGCTTCGCTCGATGACTCGCTCGCAATGACGTTCACGTGCTATGTATTCATCGGGTTGCGTTTGTTTGGATTTATGCCAAGTTCTTTTGCGGCTTTATCCAACGCTTTATCCTGAATTTTTCCTTCTTTAAACAATGCTGTTAATGTTGCAAACACAATATGCTTTGCGTCCACTTCAAAGAAATCACGTAATGCTTCACGAGTTTCACTTCTACCAAAACCATCAGTACCTAAAGAGTATAATCTTCTTGGGAACCACTTAGAAACGGAATCAGGCAATGCTTTTACGTAATCCGAAGAAGCAACTAAAACTCCATCTTCATTTGCAAGCATCTTTTCTATGTAAGATTCTTTTTGTTTTGCTGTTGGATTCAACAAATTAAATCTCTCCGCTTCAAGTGCATCGCGACGCAATTCTTTATAACTTGTTACACTCCAAACATCACAAGCAACGCGGTAATCATCTTCTAAAATTTTTGCTGCTTTGATAACTTCATTAAGTATCGTTCCGCTGCCAAATAACTGAGCACGAAGTTTAGAACTCTTTTTATCGGATGCGTGAAACTTATACATGCCTTTTAAGATTCCTTCTTTGGCACCTTTTGGCATTTCAGGCATTGCATAATTTTCATTCATCAAAGTGATGTAGTAAAAAATATGTTCCTGATCTTCATACATTCTTTTTATACCATCACGAATAATAACAGCTAACTCATAAGCAAAAGCAGGATCGTAAGTAACAAGATTTGGGACCGGATAAGCAAGTAAATGGCTATGCCCATCCTGATGCTGCAAACCTTCTCCGTTTAGTGTTGTTCTGCCAGCCGTACCACCGAGCATAAATCCTTTTGCACCAATATCACCCGCAGCCCAAACTAAATCACCAACTCTTTGCATTCCAAACATTGAATAGTAGATGAAAAACGGAATCATATTTATTCCGTGTGTATTGTAAGCCGTACCAGCAGCAATAAATGATGACATCGAACCAGCTTCGTTAATTCCCTCTTCAAGAATTTGCCCATCCTTTGCTTCTTTGTAGTAGAGAAGAGAATCTTTATCAACGGGATCATAAAGTTGTCCGGCGTGAGAATAAATTCCAACTTGTCTGAATAGAGCTTCCATTCCAAATGTACGCGCTTCATCAGGTACAATTGGAACAACCAATTTTTCAATCTCTTTATCCTTTAAAAGCTTTGCAAGAATTCTTACAAACACCATTGTTGTGGAAACTTCTCTTCCTTCGGTTCCTTTATAAAATTCTTCAAACAAAGATTCGGGTGGAGTTTTGATTGGACGAACATCAGTTTTGCGTGTTGGGATAAACCCGCCAAGTTGCTTTCTTCTTTCCTTAAGATATTTTATTTCCTGGCTGTCTTCATCAGGTTTGTAGAATGGATTTGTAAGTATATCCTCATCAGCAATTGGAATTCCAAATCTGCTTCTAAATTCTCTCATCTCTTCTTCATTCAATTTTTTCTGCTGATGTGTAACATTTTTTCCTTCACCTGATTCACCAAGCCCGTATCCTTTAATTGTTTTTGCAAGAATAACTATCGGCTTGCCAACGTAATCAACAGCGGATTTGTAAGCTGCATAAACTTTTTCAGGATCGTGACCACCGCGCTTCATTTTAAACAATTGTTCATCTGTCATCTTCTCAACCATCTTTAACAAGTCAGGATCTTTACCAAAGAAATTTTTTCTGATGTAAGCACCGCCTTCAACAGAATACTTTTGATATTCACCATCAACAACTTCACCCATACGTTTAACAAGTTTTCCATCAACATCTTTATCTAATAATGACTCCCAATCTTCTCCCCAAATAACTTTTATAACATGCCAACCTGCACCGCGAAAAGCAGCTTCAAGTTCCTGAATAATTTTTCCGTTGCCGCGAACGGGTCCATCCAATCTTTGCAGATTACAGTTGATTACAAAAATTAAGTTATCAAGTTTTTCTCTTGATGCGAGAGTAATAGCACCGAGTGATTCCGGTTCGTCAGTTTCACCATCACCAAGAAATGCCCAAACTTTTCCTCCAGGTTTTTTCATTCCGCGATCTTCTAAGTAACGATTAAATCTTGCTTGATAAATTGCTTGCAACGGACCCAATCCCATAGACACTGTAGGAAACTCCCAGAAGTTCGGCATTAGAAATGGATGCGGATAAGAAGTAAGTCCGCCTTCTGGTTTTAAATCTCTTCTAAAGTTCAGCAGTTGTTCTTTAGTAATTCTTCCCTCAAGATAAGCG
>JAVHOU010000191.1:0-10455 GCA_036170275.1 Ignavibacteriaceae bacterium | reverse complement strand
TAATTCTTTCATCAATTCGTTTATAAATTTCGTCAGCAATATTTCCAGGCACTCCACCATAAAACGCTTCTGCGATTGATCCATTGATACAAGCTAATGTATCACTGTCGCCGCCGATATATATTGCTTTACGTATTGAGTCTTCAAAACTATCAGAAATCAAAAAAATAAATATTGCTTGCGGAACTGTATCCTGACAACTTTCATTGAACCGATAATTTTTTCGTAAGTCTTCAAGATCAAAATCTAAATTGTATTTAAAATTCTCTCCCACAAATTCTTTTATTTCTTTTTTGGAATGTTTTGTTCGTGCAAGAAATATTGATACAGCCGTTGCCTGTGCACCTTTAATTCCTTCCGGATGATTGTGAGTTACTTCTGCACTTTCTTTTGCTTTAAGTAAAACAGTTTCCAAATCATTATAAGCCCAGCCAATAGGGCCTACACGCATAGCTGAACCATTTCCCCAGCTATCATAAGGTTGAGGATTTTTATTATTTGCCCAAACGTGAAATCTAAGTCCATAACTACAATGAGGATAATGCTGATAATATTCGAGAAGTTTTGTTTTATAATCAGTATCAGATAAGATGCTATCTGCTAATGCAACGGTTAAAACTGTATCATCAGTAAATTCAGATTCATTACTAAAAAGAGAAAAGTTGTATTCCGGTTTGTGAGAATCAAATTCATAAACAGAGGCGATTATATCTCCTGATATTGCTCCTAACAATTAATAAACCCTATATAATGTTTAGATATTTTCAATGAAGTAATTAACTAATGATTTTCAAAATCATTAAACGGAGTTTTCAGGATTACTGAAGCATAAATTTCAAACAATGCCTGCAAAAGTGGATCATCAACTTCTACAAATCTTAGCTCCATATTTCTTAGGCGTTCTTTAGCAGCTAAAAATTCTGGATTAAAAATAGGATCTGCTTCGATTTCTTTTCTTGAACCTTTTGTTTTATAGGTGGCTTTTTTATACTCAGTCTTTCCTCTAGCGATTCTAAATGCAAAAGTTGCTTGATTATGATTTGCACTTGGGCGACAATGGTTCTGAATTCTTCTTTTTATATTATTTGAACGACCTATATAGAAATGATTTCCATCCTCTGAGAACAAATAAATTCCGCGCTTTGGAATATGATTAGGAAGATTAGCAGGTTGAACCGGAAGCATTTCGACTAGTTCATTCAATAATAAAGGAAGCTTGTCTATGTATGAAGAAAATAATTCTTGCATAATTTTACTAAATGTAATTATCCGTTCTGTTTAAAAATGCTTACTAAATAATTTTCCTAATCCTTAGTACGGTCCGTAAATGCTCACTCCCCCACCATAATATTGCTGCTGTAGATGGTCATAAATCATTCTTACTCTAACATCTATATCATCATTTTGATATGTAGGAAAAGGTAATTGATCAAATAAGGTTTTATCAACAACATTAAATACTGCCGCTGCGGTAACGGACTTTTCCGACCATTGTTCTACTTTCAGTTTTCCCTTTTTTAATTCTGCTAATAATTCAACGGCTATTTCTTTTACTTTCTTTTTTTCTTTTTCACTTAGAACTTGTTTATAAAGAATATCAAAGATGGCAGCTTGTTCCTCTGTCAAATCTTCGCGTTTCACCCTGGCTTCTTCTTCAGAAAGTGAATTGACAAATTCAATTAACTGCTTAAATGTTTCCTCGATCACTACCGAATCTTTACCTCTGTTGTACTCGTCTATTATTTCCTGATACCGTTCATAAAAGTCTACTCTCAATGGATTTTGTTCAACCATTTTCTTTAATTGATTCTCTAATCTATTTTTTAATGATTGAACAGCAGCATTTTTATTAGGCATTTTAAGAAAATATTTTTCAAGTAACTCAAAGTTAAGTCCGCTCAAATCAATCAACTTTACATTCTCATTAGCAGGCTCCTTTACCATATTCTCAATACTCTCATCAACCACATTTTGAATTTTATTCATTATTTCAGAAACATCTGCACTCTCAATATTGTCTTCTATTGCAGTATATATAACATCAATAGAATTTTCCCTTGGAGCATATTTTATCAATAGTTTATCCGGCATTAATGCTTTGTATTTTTTGAATACTTCTCTTGCCAAAAGTTGAAATTTATACTTTGTCTCATCATTGGTGTAAACGGCATTAATCGCTTTTTCCATTGCTGCAATTTTTTCCAAACCCGATGAATTAATTAATAAGGTCAAATCAAAATTCACTTCCTCGCTCAAAAACTTTTCAGTATTACCGAGTGCTTCTTCAAGTTGCTTAATAAGTTCATCTTTAGGTTTTACCGGTGGTTCGATTTCCTCTGCGCCACCCGCCCCTGTGTTACCTGTTCCGTAAATAGCTAAGGCATCCAGTAATGATTTGTATGTCTCTATGTAGTCAACGATCAAACCATTATTCTTACCTTCGTTTACTCTGTTAGCACGAGCTATTGTTTGCATTAGTGTGTGAGATTTCAAAGGTTTATCAATGTACATTGTTGATAAAGAAGGCACATCAAAACCGGTAATCCACATCGCGCATACTATTACCAAACGAAACGGATCATTTTCATCTTTAAATCTTGTTTCAAGATTCTGAGTATTCATTTTCTCACGATGCAACTCAATATCCAATCCCCAATCTTTGAACTTCCTTATTTCATTTTGTTCTGAACTTACAACAACACAAATTTCTGTATCTTTAATCCATTTTAATTCTCTTTGTTTTTCAAGCAGCTCCTGGTCCCCATATTTACCTTTACTAATTTCTATTTCGAGCACACCAATATTTTTATTCCAATGCTCCATGATAAGATCATACATCTTTACGGCGGTAAGCTTATCTAATGCCACGAGCATACCTTTGCCTTTATAGCCACGATTACAGAAGTGATGGACTATATCTTTCGCGATTGAATTTAATCTTTTCTTTGCTGTGAGTATTGGATATTCTCTTGAAAACAATTGTTCAACCCGTGAACGCTGGTCAGAATCAAGATCTTCAGCCTGGTCTATAATCTCCCTGATTTGTGAAGTAATGACCGGGTTTTTTATTCCAAGATATTCACCACGGTTTTCATAGTATAGAGGAACAGTTGCACCATCCTCCACACTTCTCTTAAAGTCATACTTCGAAACGTAGTCGCCAAATATTCTTTTAGTAAGTTCGTCATCCTTAAATAATGGAGTTCCTGTAATTCCTATAAAAGAAGCATTTGGTAAACTATTTCGCATATTCATTGCTAAAGTTCCACCCTGAGTTCTGTGTGCCTCATCAGAAATAACTATAACATTTTGTCGTTCAGTTATCATTTCATCGAAATTAAATTTATGAATGAGTGTAAATAAATAACGATGATCTTCTTTTAATAATTTCTTTAGATTGGCTCCACTGCTGGCTTTAACAGAATTTTTATTTCCGGATTTAATAGGTGGAACGGCACCTACACCACTGAATGTACCATAAATCTGAGTATCCAATTCATTACGATCAGTAACGATAAGAAATGTATAAGAGCCTGTAAACTTTCTATGAATTTTCTGACACATAAAAACCATTGAGTATGATTTGCCGCTTCCCTGTGTATGCCAGAATACACCCAGCTTTTGTTTTTCTTCAAGATCAATTTTGCCTTCATTAAAAAGTTGTTCTTTTTCTTTTAGATTTTCTATCGTTTTATTAACACCTATATACTGATGGTTTCGGGCAATCAGCTTTACTACTTTACCGAATGAACGATCATACAAAACAAAATTTTCAAACAGATCTAGGAAGCGTGATTTTTCACAAACACCTGCAATAATTTTATCTAAAGAGATTACACCTTCTTCATCTTCTGTGATACGTTTCCATTCGTGAAAGTGTTGATATTTTCCAGTGATACTTCCGATTCTACTTTCTATTCCGTTGCTAAGCAAAACAAAAGCATTAAAATGAAATAGTTTAGGAATTACATCCATGTAATCCATAAAGTTATTGTTGTATGCATTCTCTAATTTTCGGTGAGCAGCTTTAAGTTCTATGAATAGGAGTGGTATTCCATTAACAAAACCTATTATGTCTGGTCTTCTTTCCCTTTTGCTTTTTCCTTCAATCCATAGTTGGCGTACGGCAAGAAAATCATTGTTTCCCGGTGTAACAAAATCAAAAACTTTTAGATATTTATTCTTAACAAGTTTACCGTTAGTATCAGTGTAATCGATGGGAATTCCGTCACGAAACAAAACGTACTTTTCATAATTTATTTCAGCGAGTGATTTTGTTATACTGTCTTCAACTAGTTTTTCATAAGCCTGAGTGTACGCTTGTTCAGGTAAACCAGGATTTAAATCTTTTAGTTTCGCAAAGAGATTTCTCTTTAAAACAACTTCCCGTTTATTTAAACGACCTAAAGTGCTGCCATCGCCAAATGTTTCTTTGTTAAATGCAATTGCAGTATTCCAGCCAAGTCTTTCATAGAAAAGATCAATAGCTGTTTGTTCAATTAAATTATCTTCTGAATATTCCCAAGGCATATGTCTGAACTATGATTGATTTGATTTTTGTGATTCAAGTGATTTGTATTTCTTATTTGTTAATCTTTTAAAGTTCAAACTCGTTTCACCAAAGTTGATGAGCAAACCAATTTCTAGATTGTATGCTTCCAGATAATTAATTGCTTGTGAAAAATGCACATCCTCTATTTTGGTGATTGCTTTTAATTCAACTGAAATAATTCCTTCTACCAGAAAATCAACTCTTCTGGTTCCAATTTTTTCATTTCTATAAAAAATAGGCATTTCAAATTCTCTGCTAAATCCAATCGACGCTAACTGCATTTCGATTGCAAGTGCTCTTTGATAAATGACTTCCTGAAAACCATTCCCCAAAGTTTTGTGCGCTGTCATTGCGCAACCAATTATTTTGGATGTCAACTCTGAGTATTTGTATTCGCTTTTAATCATAGCAATCATTTAATCATAAAAATCATAGTTCAGACCTCTATCTCCCCGGTCATCAATCTTGGAAGTAATATATCTCTTGCCGCTCGGAGTTTGGTGTTTTGTTTCAACAATGTTTTTATCATATAAAAACTTGGTTTTACTTTCTTTCCAAATTCTTGAATAACTGATTTAGGTGGAAGCAAAACTGGCATTGCCTTTACAATTTTTGAATTGATTGCAGTTCCGATTGAAGAAGTGCTACCTAAGGAATCGTATGGAAAGTTCTTCAAATAGAAATATATGAATTCGGAATTCATTTTTGTTTCATCATCAATGTTGAAATGAGCAATAGCTTCATTTGTTACCATTTCGTCATTGGTTATTGCAACCTTTCCTACAGTTAATTTGAAACTCAATAAAACTGTATCAGTCTTTGCAACATTCATATTGAATTTATTAACGGCATTTTCTGTAACAGTTTCGCTTGTGTGAAGCATATAAACTGTTGAGTTGTTGATATCTTTTATAGAAACCCATTTGATACCAGAATCAGCATCGTTAAACCATTCATCTTGCTCTCTTGGTGGTGTTTTACCAATATTAATTCTGAATATTTCATCTGCCCTCTTAACTTTCCATCCATCGGGTAATTTGTTTACTTCATTTGAAGGTTTGAAGAAATCAAATTCGATTTTGTAAACAATTTCAACAGCTTCCTCCAACAATTTTATCCGCTTCAAATTGTTTTCTATCAAATCATCATAAGCCGATAAGATGCTGGCGATTTTGCGTTGCGTGGGGAGTGGAATGTTTGGAACCTTAATTTGCTCGACTACCCCTTTATCAGCTCTTTGCCTTCCAGATGCACCCACCATACTTTTAATAGCAGGCTGTCTTACTAAATCAGTCTTTGCTAAATAGTAAATAAAGTCTGGATCTGAAATATTTTCCTTTGCTCTGAATACAAAAAACTCTGTTGAACCAAAGCCAACTTCCTTTTCAAGTCCTTTGACTTTCGCAATCTTACCATTTTCCAAGCAAGGTGTAATTCTTGCAAAAATGGTGTCTCCGTTTGCGAATTTTGCTCCGCCTCCTGTATAAACTCTTTGATTAATTTCCTGAACATATTTTATCCCACCATCAACCACATCCATAGGTATGTTATCATACAATTCATCTTTTTCTAAAGATATCTTAGGAGGAAAATCTACCAATTCTGAAAAAGCTATTTTATCCCAACTCATATCAACATCGTTTTATAATTTTCAGCAATAATCGTCTGAACCTTGATTTTTGTGATTAAATGATTTTCTTGATTAATCACAAAATCACAATAATCAGATGAATCATAGTTAAGACTTTTCATATTGCCAACTGATTAATTTTCATTATTAAGATTTTGTATTCGTTGATTGGCTGCAGCAATTGCAATGTGAAGTTTTTTGAGCAACAGTTCTTTGGGAGGCAGTTCTGTTAAGTATTCAGCAACACGTATATTACTTTTATCCAATTGCAGCAAATCCACGTGCTCTTCATTTTTACCGGCACAAAGTATTAAACCAACAGGCAGGTTTTCACCTTCAAGAGTTTCATACTTCTCAAGGTAACGGAGATACAATTCCATTTGTCCTTTATAACCGGCTTCAAATTCGCCAAGCTTCAGATCAATTACTACAAGGCATTTCAATCTTCTGTGGTAAAAAAGGAGGTCAATCTTATAGTCGCGGTTATCAATTGTAATACGTTTTTGGCGCGCTAAAAATGCAAAGTCGTTTCCAAGTTCGATTATAAATTTTTGCATCTCAATAATAATAGCAGATTCCAGATCCTTTTCGGAATAAGTATCATTCAAACCAAGAAAATCAAGAAAGTAAGGGTCGCGGAATATTAAATCGGGAGTAATCTGCTGTTTCTGTTTCAACAGTTCAAGTTCCTGCTTAATAGTTTCTTCAGGTTTTTTAGAAATTGCGGTACGCTCGTATAACATTGAGTTGATGCGTTCCCTTAGCTGCCGGACACTCCATCTTTCAATACTACATAATTCTACATAAAAGCTTCTTTTCAATTCATCTTTTATCCCGATGAACTCAACAAAATGGCTCCAACTGAATTTGTGCGACAGTGTCGCACTTATTTCTTCAAATGAAAAGGTTTCGGTGAAAATCTTCATTCTGACCAGAGCAGTTCTTGTAAAGCCTTTACCATAAACGCTGGATAATTGGTGCGACAGAGTCGCAATAATTTGTTCACCATATTCAGCTCTTTTAGATTGTAAAATTTCAGTATTAATAAGATGCCCGATTTGCCAATATAAGAGGGTAAGTTCCCGGTTTACGGTTAATGCAACATTTGCTCTGCTTTGTTCAATGAGCTGGCAAATTTTGTTGTACAATTCCAATTCAGCCATAGGTAAATTATTGTTAACCTGAAGATCAATTTTTTTTACCTGATTTTTCACAATTGCAGTTCCTTGTAGTTATTCTTTATTGTTTGTACCAGTTCTGCTGCTTCCTCATTCAACCCTTCCGTTCAATATGTATTTCCGCAAGACGTTCTTCATAATCAAAGCCATCATCGGTAGCAGTATCTACACCCACATACCTGCCCGGGCTTAGGCTCCAGTCTTTGGCTTCTATTTCTTTTTGGGTAACTACTTTGCAAAGTCCTTCTACATCTGTATAAACACCATCGGGGAAACGGCTCGTGAGCCATTGGACTTGTTTGTAAAAATATTCGGTTTCGTGCAATAGTCCAGGTTCTTCTTCATCAGGATTGCCGCTCAGTTGTTGTTGCAGGGCTTTCAGTTGGTCGAGTTGTTCTTTCAGTCCAAGCTCTTTCCAGTCTTTATTTTTATTTAGCTGATGTTCTTTGGCGGCTGTAGCAATAACATCAAGCAATTGTTTAATTAATTTGTCTTGCGGCTTGTGTAATCCCTTTGTCTGAACTGTGATTTCTGTGATTAATTGATTGCCTTGATTTTTTTTGACTGAGGCAATCAACTCATTCTGTTTGCTTATAACATCTTTAAAGTCATCAATAGAATTAATTGCGTTGTATAAATCCTTGTTGATGCTTTTTATCTTTTCGTTTTTAATTATTGAAAGCAATACTTTTTGCAGTTCGCTGGTGGCTTCGGCTGTTTCTTTTGTCAATGAGGCAGAGGTTTCCAAATAACTTTTGACCGTTGCTTCAAACTTTTTGGTATTGCCTCTATACAGGTTTACTATGCAAATAAGGTTTTGCAATTGCTCGGGGCTGAAGTCGTTTACCTTACTGGTTACCTTGCGGTAAATCTTTCGGGCATCGAGCATCAAAACAGTGTCTGAACTGTGATTTTTTTGATTAGTATGATTACGCTGATTCTTCTTTCCAGATTTATCAATCATTGAATCAGAAAAATCAGATGAATCATAGTTCAGATTTTCTTTTCCCCTGTCAAAAAACCATAATGTGCAAGGCAATGAACGCGTATAGAAAAAGTTGTTGCCAATAGCCATCATCACATCTACCGCACCTGTTTTTACCAGCTTTTCCCGAATGTCTTTTTCGCTATGTCCGGCGTCGCTGGCAGATGATGCCATTACAAAACCGGCTCTGCCCGTTGGTTTTAGGTAACCATAAAAATATTGGATCCACAAATAATTTGCGTTATCATTCTTAGGAAGCAGTCTTGTTATTTTTCCATCTTCATCTTTTGCTGCTAACAGTCTTGGATCTTTCTTAACAACATCTTTATTCTTATCAACTCCATCAACATTAAAAGGAGGATTAGCCATCACAAAATCACAATCACCAACAAGATTGTGTTTATCTTCATAAAAAGTATTTCCTTCCAGGATTGTGCCTTCTAAACCGTGAACAGCTAAGTTCATTTTTGCCAGTTTGGTATTTGTCTCCGCTTTTTCCTGTCCGTAAAAAGTAACTTTCTCAGCAGGCTGTAATCCTTTGCTTTCAAGAAAATATCCGGTTTGTACAAACATTCCCGCACTGCCAACAGCGGGATCAAATACAATTCCGTGATCGGGTTCAATTACATTAACAATAGTGTTTACCAAACTGAAAGGTGTAAAAAACTCACCACCCTCCTGTGCACCTGTCATAGCAAATTTGTTGAGGAAGTATTCATAAATCTTTCCGAATAAATCTCCTTCAGCTTTTTGCAGCACTTCTTTATTAAAGATGCGAAGTAACTCGCGCAATAAATCTTTACTGAATATTGAATAATTTTTAGGCAGCACTCCATCAAGACTTTCATATTCTTCCTCGATTGCTTTCATTGCCTTGTCAATCGCTTCACCGATATCTTCGCTTTCGGGTAAGGATACTAAATATTCAAACTGAGCCTTTTTGGGTAAGAACATAGCACTGCGTTCTAAGAAGTCGTTTTTAGTTATTGGTTTTTTGCCGCGCTGAGGATGGGCCGTTAAGTTTTTTTCGATTTCCACTTTAACTATTAGAAAGCGATTATATGCGTGTCGAAGAAAGATTAAACCCAGAACCGGCATTGAATATTCTGTAGCTGTTAGTTTACTATTAGCTCTAAGCTGGTCCGCTGCTCTCCAAAGTTCTGCTTCTAATTTTTTGAGTTGTTTACCCTGCATAATGTATTTGATTTTTTAATATGAAGTTAAAAAGGATATTCAACCAAATCCGCACCCCCGATAAAGAAATGAAATATAAAGGGAGTGTAATTTCTTACAATTTACAAAGCCTACTCATCAGGACAATGATTATCAAAAATTACATCACAAATTAAAAAAATGAACTGATTAAGGCTAACAAAATTGATTTATAATTATTGAGAGATTCGCAGGATTAGTTCATAGTTATTAAAATAACTACTATCATTTTAATCCTAATTTCTAATTAAATATCAAATTGTTATAATAATTATTCGAAATGAAGAAAGTTGAAAACTTCTTGCAGGATGGGATCGAATAATGAAACAATACATGAAAGATAAAGTTGTTAAAGATAAATTGACTGGCAATTAGATTCGATAAAGGAGAATGTAAATTCTTATATCTGTTTAAATACTCTTGGAAGAACTGGTTGGGTGATGAAAAGCATAAGGTTAAATTATGGCTCTTCCATTTTCTGGGCTGAAAGGGTAACGCCAAGAATGCTGGTTGCTGACCAGAGGATAACAAAGAATGAGGATGGTTCAATAATATTTGAATGTATTATGAATTCATTAAGTGAAATTGCCGGATAGATTGTAAGTCGAGGTGAGGGCGTAAAAGTTTTAGAACCCAATGAATTGAAGAGAGTAGTGGTAGAGTTAGCAGAAGGAATGTAAAATAATTATAAAGTAGATAGATAAAAATTGAAGTACAGACTGAAGCACTTTTGAAGTACAAATGGGGAATAATCGGGTTGAAATTGATCATTTAACAGAAAGAGTAAAAATAAAAAGCCCCAAATCTTACGATTTTAGGGCTTTATTGAGCTGGCTATGGGATTCGAACCCGCGACCTGCTGATTACAAATCAGCTGCTCTACCAACTGAGCTAAGCC
>JAVHOU010000190.1:0-10466 GCA_036170275.1 Ignavibacteriaceae bacterium | reverse complement strand
CACAAATTAATTAGGAGGCCCAAATGGCTTTTTCATTAAATAAAATTATGTTGATTGGAAATCTTGGACGTGATGCTGAAACAAGATTTACTAACACCAATGTTTCTATTACTGGTTTTTCATTAGCCACCACTCATAGCTATAAAGGCAAAGATGGCAATTGGGTTAATGAAACCACCTGGCACAATATTACAGTTTTCAATCTTTCGGATTATATGAAAGAACAATTAAAAAAAGGACGAAAGATTTATGTTGAAGGTCGATTAACAAAAAGAGAATATACAGACAAAGAAGGTAATAAAAGGTACTCAACCGATGTAATTTCTGAAAGAATTATTCCTTTAGAAAGTACAGCCAGTGAAAGTAGTGATGCTGAAACAAATAATTCAGTTGAAAGCTCATCGAACAATGAAATTCCACAAGTTGAATCAAATGATGATTTACCTTTTTAATACTAATTTAAAGAGGAATTATTAATATTTGGAAATTGAGTGGTTCTACAAAGTAATAATCATATTTGTTTTGCTTTTCGGATCTGCTTTTTTTTCTGGTTCTGAAGTTGCATTGTTTTCATTAGATAAAAAAAAACTTGATTCAAATTTTAATCAAACAGGAATTATTTATCGTTACTTAATCAATTTAATTAGTTTTCCTAGGCGGCTGCTTGTAACAATTCTTATCGGAAATACAATTGTTAATGTAGCCGCTTCTATAGTTGCCGTTACTATCGCAATTGACATCTCAAACCAGTTTGGTTTTTCAATAGACATCATCCTTTCTATTCAGATATTATTAATTACTTTACTTGTTCTGCTATTCGGTGAATTATTCCCCAAATTAATAGCTTCGAAAAATCCAATTAGGTTTGCAAAATTAATTGCAATACCTTTAAATATATTTAGTGTAATTATCTATCCCATAACTGAATTAATTACAGAAATTTTAAAGTTATCTTCATCTACACTTAATTTTGACAAATCGAAATCTGCATTAACAAAGACTGAGCTTGTTGATTTAGCTAATATCAGTAAAGAAAAGGGCGCAATTGAAGAGGGGGAACATTCCTTAATAAGCAGCATCGTAATGTTTAGCGCTATTACAGTTAACGAAGTTATGACTCCTAGAGTTGATATGATAGCGGTTCCGAGTAATGAAAATTATGAAGGTATTGTAGACATTATCAAAAATTCTGGGCACAGCAGAATTCCCGTTTATAAAAATAATATCGATGAAATAATTGGAATTATCTTCGCTAAAGATTTACTTTATTTTATTAATTCAGAAAATTCGTTTAAAAACTTTTCATTAGGAAAATTGATTAAAAAACCTTTGTTCATTCCAGAGACAAAATTAATTAATGAATTATTACAAGAGTTCCAAGAAAAGAAAATACATCTTGCCATTGTTGTTGATGAATATGGAGGAACTGCCGGATTAATTACTTTGGAAGATATAATTGAAGAGGTTGTTGGCGATATTTGGGATGAATTTGATAGAGAAGAAAATACAATTACCGAGGTAGATGTTAATAAATATATTGCTCTTGGAAAAACTAAATTATTCGATTTAAATGAACAGCTAAATACAAATATTATTTTTGAGGATGATGATTATGACACTTTAGGTGGGCTCATTCTCGACAAGGCAGGTAGTATTCCTAAGGAAGGATACTCAATTGTAATAGGTGAATTTAAATTTACTGTAAAGGAGATTCAAAAAAAGAGAATAAAAAAAGTTGAGGTTGAAAAACTCGAATCCTGAATAAATATTTCCTTATTTTTGCCAAAGCAATTGTTTGTTAATTATTTTTTTTGCTTAAAAAAACTGGTGTGTGATATGAAAGATGAAAGAAAGACTGAGATAAAAGTTGGATTAACTGTTCTAATTGGAATTCTATTTTTTATTTGGATCCTTGGTTGGGCAAAGAATTTTTCTCTTCAATCAAATGAACAGATTATCAAAGTTAATTTTGAAAATGTATCCGGACTTGAAATCGGTGATCAAGTTACCGTAAATGGATTGAAAAAAGGATACGTAAAAGAAATGAAAGTCGAACCAAATAAAGTCATCATCGATCTTTCAATTGAAAAGGATATTATACTTAAAGAAGACGCAACATTTGCAATTTCTATGCTTGATTTAATGGGAGGAAAAAAGGTAGAAGTCTTTCCCGGAGTTTCCGATAAATCTTTTGATGAAACTAAAATTGCTGATGGAAAATTCTACGCTGATATTCCCTCAGTTATGTCACTCTTTGGCTCAGTTCAAGATGATCTTGTAACAGTTTTAAAAGATGTAAAAATTTCACTTCATTCGATGAATAAATATCTTACCGATGAACAACTAAACACAAATATTCGCAATTCAATTTCTAATCTTAGTGAATTAACAAAAAAATTAAATATCATTTTGAGTGAAAACCAAAATAATATTAAAGCCCTTACAAAGAATGCGTTAGAGTTAACAGAAAAAAGCAATGAGATGATCTCAAGCAATAAAGGAAATGTAGAAGAACTTTTAAAGAATCTTAAATCAGTTTTTCAAAAAAGTGATACGCTATTATCAGATTTAAATTCAATTTCCAAAGAGACTCGTAATAAGCAAAATAACCTCGGCAAACTACTTTATGACGAAACTGTAATTACAGATTTGAAACAAACTTTAAAACAAGTAAATGAACTCACATCAATTCTAATTGAACAATTGAAACATAAGGGTATTAATGTTGATGCAAATATTTTATAAATCAATAAAATATTTCGCTCTTCTATTTTTATTCTCGATCATAATTTTTCCGAGATCACAAGATCCAGTTCGTGGTAAAAATGGAATGGTAGTTTCGGCTAGTAAGTTAGCAACACAGATTGGAATTGATATTTTAAAAAAGGGTGGCAATGCAGTTGATGCGGCCGTGGCAGTTGGATTTGCACTTGCTGTAACCTATCCATCAGCCGGAAATATTGGCGGCGGCGGATTTATGGTAATCCATTTAAAGGATGGGCGTAATAGAACAATCGATTACCGCGAAAAAGCTCCATTGAGCGTAAAAGAAAATTTATATTTAGATTCATTAGGTGCTTATGATCCAAACCTCAGCCAATTTGGAGTTACTTCATCTGGTGTTCCCGGCAGCGTTGCTGGATTACTTTATGCTCTAGAAAAATATGGAACACTTCCAATTAAAGATGTTATTCAACCAGCCATCGTTCTTGCAGAAAAGGGATTTGAACTTGAATTTAATTTGGCAAAATCTTTTGAGTATGAGCTTGATTACTTTAATCAATATGAATCTTCAAAAAAAATATTTACTAAAGATGGCTTACCATTTCAGGAAGGTGATAAATTTATTCAAAGTGATTTGGCAAATACGTTAAAACAAATCCGGGATTTTGGTATTAAAGGATTTTATGAAGGCAAAATCGCAAAATTAATTGTGGATCAAATTAAATCGGATGGCGGTTATATTACACTTGAAGATTTACAAGCTTATAAACCCATTGAACGAAATCCAATCCAGACCAATTACAGAGGGTATGAAGTAATTACTATTGGTCCTCCAAGTGCAGGTGGAATATCATTATTACAATTATTAAATATTTTAGAAAATTATAATTTTTCTACTAATGAGTGGGGGAGTAGTGAATACATCCACAAGTTAGTTGAATCGATGAAATATGTTTTCGCGGATCGTTCAAAACATATTGGTGATCCCGATTATTATAATGTTCCCGTTGATTGGTTGTTATCTAAAAAATATGCTAAGTCAATATTTGAAAAGATAGGTGAAACTGCTATCCCATCAGAGAATATTTTTCCGGGAGAAGACTCATCGAATCACGAAAGTGAAGAAACAACACACTATTCGATAATTGATAAATATGGAAATGCAGTTAGCACTACAACAACAATCAATTCAAGTTTTGGTTCTAAAATAGTTGTTGAGGGCGCTGGATTTTTACTTAATAACGAAATGGATGATTTTAGTTCAAAACCCGGTGTGCCTAATCAGTTCGGGTTAATTGGAAGTGAGGCAAATAAAATTGAATCGGGGAAAAGAATGTTAAGCTCAATGACACCGACGATTATCCTGAAAAATGATAGTCCCTTTATGATTGTTGGTTCTCCCGGAGGATCAACTATATCAACAGTTGTTCTTCAAGTTGTGTTAAATGTTCTCGATTTTGGAATGGATATACAGCAAGCGATTGATATGCCTCGTATTCATCATCAATGGCTTCCGGATAAATTACAGTATGAAAAATTTGGTTTGTCCAAGGATGTTTTAACATCGCTAAAGAATAAAGGATATATCATTGGTGAAGAAAGAATATTAGGCAGAGTTGAAGGAATAGTGGTAGATTATATTAATAAAATATTTTTTGGAGCAACCGATCCACGCGGCTACGGTGCTGCTTTGAGTTATTAAATTGGAATAATAGAATGGTGATAGGAATTGGAATCGATATTATTGAGATTGAAAGAATTAAACGCAGCGTTGATACTTACGGTAATACGTTCCTAAATAAAATCTTTACACAAAATGAATTAGATTATTGTTTATCAAAGCATAATAAATATCAACATCTTGCGGCCCGGTTTGCTGCAAAGGAAGCAATTTATAAAGCGATGGCAAGTAGTTGGGAGAAAGATACTACCTGGAAGAGTATTGAAATTACTAATGAATCCAATGGATTGCCTGTAGTAAAATTATTTGGGAAATTAAATGAGTTTATAGCTGATGACAAGGATATTAAAGTATCGCTAAGTCATTCTGATAACTATGTTGCGTGTGTAGCTATCATTTATAAAAAGTGATTATCTTTTCTCAAACCTTCATTTCAAATTTTGGATTGTAAAATAATTTTCAAATCGCTAATTTTTAACAGTATTTAAGGAAATATTATAATTATGCTCTGGTATAAATATTTTAATTATGGATCAATAATTTTTATTTTGATCTTATTAGTACTTGTTCTGACAGAAACGATTCCTAGGAGTTGGTATGTTCCCATTCTTATTTTAACGATAGTTATTTTTATTTTAAGAATAGTTGCACGTTTATTTTTTACTATGAAAACTAAAAAACAGAATTAGGAGAAAGTCTTCGAAAGATCTATTCCTACAAATGGTAAACTCAATTCTAAAGTTCTGGTTTTAAATCAAAGCTACGAACCACTTTCAATTTGTAACATACGCAAAGCTGTGTTATTGCTTTATTTAGGTAAAGCAGAACCTGTACTAAATGATGACCGAAAAGCATTGCACAGTGTGAGTTCAATTTATGCTTGGCCAAGTGTAATAAGAATAAGTAAGTTTATAAAAGTTCCTTATAAAAAAGTTGTACTTACGCGAAAAAACATTTTAAGAAGAGATGAATTTAAGTGTGCCTATTGTGGAAGGTCTGATCTTCCTTTAACTATTGATCATGTTTTTCCTAGAGCTCGTGGCGGCGATGATGAATGGGAAAATCTTATTACCGCGTGTACTTATTGTAATAATAAAAAAGGAGATCGTACTCCTGATGAGGCAAAAATGAAATTATATTTTCAGCCTTATAAACCAAGCCATGTTATGTTTATTAAAAATGTAGTTGGCAGGCTTGATGAACGCTGGAAACCTTATCTTTATCTATCCTGAATGTTACTATCTTTATTATTATCTTTCAGAGTAAATTTTCAATATTTTTAATGTAAAATGTCCAAAAAACGTATACTTAGTGGAATGCGCCCAACTGGGAAATTGCATATTGGTCATTATGTAGGTGCTCTCGAAAATTGGGTAAAACTTCAGGATGAATATGAAAGTTTTCATTTGATCGCTGATTATCATGTTCTAACTACTAATTTAGATACAAATGAAATATATCATAACACTATCGAGATGTTAATCGATTGGCTTGCTTGCGGATTAGACCCGGTTAAAAGCCCTATGTTCAGGCAATCGCAAATTAAACAGCACGCAGAATTAAATTTAATTTTTAGTATGCTTATAACTGTTAACAGGTTAGAAAGAAATCCTACTTTAAAAGATCAGGTGCGCGATTTACACATTGAAAATGTTGTATATGGACATTTGGGTTATCCCGTTCTTCAAACAGCAGATATTTTGCTTTACAAAGGTAATGCCGTGCCTGTTGGAGATGATCAGGTTCCACACATTGAAATATCCAGAGAAATTGCCAGAAGATTTAATAACCAATATGGGAATGTTTTTCCTGAACCTGAAGCTCTTCTAACAAAATTCTCACGCTTATCTGGTTTGGATGGAAATGCCAAGATGAGTAAATCATTGGATAATACAATTTTACTTTCTGATGATGTTGAAACTGTAAAAGCAAAATTAAAAAAAGCTGTAACAGATCCTCAGAAGGTTAGGAAAGGTGATCCTGGAAATCCCGATATTTGTTTAATTTTTTCATATCATAAAAAATTTAATCCAGAAGAAATTAAAGAAATTGAAAGCGGCTGCAGAAGCGGAGAATTGGGATGTTTCGATTGTAAAATGAAATGCGCTTCCAAAATATCTATATTTCTTGAACCAATTATCGACAAACGTAAACATTATGAAAAAAGTATGGACGATGTGATTGATATTTTAAATGATGGCGAATTACGAGCAAGAAAAGTTGCAGAGCAAACTATGAACGAAGTTCATAAACAGATGAAGTTAGGCTAATGTATAAAATTAAGTTAGATCAATTTGAAGGTCCATTAGATTTACTTCTCTTTTTTATTAAGAGAGATGAGTTAAATATTTATGATATTCCAATCTCAAGAATTACAAAAGAGTTTTTAGAGTATGTTAACCTGATAAAATTAATGGATCTTGAGGTTGCCGGTGATTTTATTTTAATGGCATCTACTTTAATGCACATAAAAGTTCGAATGCTGCTTCCTCGTGAAATTGATGAGCAAGGTGAAGAGATTGATCCGAGAGCAGATTTGATAAGAGCACTATTGGAATATAAAAAGTACAAAGAAGTTGCGGAGGATCTTACTTTTTTTGAATCACACCAACGGAAGCTAAGTTATAGAGGTAATTATAGTGAAGATGCTGCCCAGGCTCCACCGGAATATGATGTGCTG
The DNA here is from genome assembly GCA_036170275.1 of Ignavibacteriaceae bacterium. GTDB lineage: Bacteria > Bacteroidota > Ignavibacteria > Ignavibacteriales > Ignavibacteriaceae > IGN3. The sequence continues at coordinate 3,381 of JAVHOU010000190.1, read as the reverse complement.
CTTAAAAATATTTCTATTTATGATCTTGCAAAGGCATTTAAGAAAGCCATTGAGGGTATAAAAGATGTACCTGTTCATGAAATAAAAAAAATAAATATTAGTATTGAAGAAATGATTATTTACATACTTGATCGTTTAAAGCAGATGAGTGAATTACACTTTTTAAGTTTAGTACACGGAATGAAAGAAAAAATCAGGGTTGTACTGACATTTATTGCAATTCTGGAATTAGTAAAAATGCAGCGGATTGGAATTAAAGAATCAACCACATTTAATGATTTTGTTATTTATGGTGTTAACAATGGATAATACATACACATCTGTTATCGAAGCATTAATATTTTCCTCGGATGAACCTATTTCTGAAATGGAAATCATTCGTGTTATCAAAGGGATTGATGGTGAAGAGATAGAACTTACTAGTGACGATATTCAAAACTCAGTTGAAGAATTAAACAAAAAATATGAATCAAATAATAATTCATTTAAGATAATTAAAATTGCAAACGGATATTCATTTGCTACTTCCGAAAGTAATGCTAAATATGTTGGGTATCTATCTTCAGAAAAAACTAAACGGAGATTGAGTCAGGCAGCGCTGGAAACACTTGCAATTATTGCCTACAAACAGCCTGTTACAAAACCAGAGTTGGAACAAATTCGTGGAGTTAATTCAGATTATATTCTTAATACACTTTTAGAAAAAAATTTAATAACTATAACTGGAAGAGCAGAAACAATTGGAAGACCTTTACTTTATGGAACTACAATTGAATTTTTAAAATACTTTGGATTATATAATTTGAGTGATCTTCCAAAACCACGCGAGATTGAAGAGATAATGAAGGATGAAGATTTTATCGAACAAAAAAATAAGATAATGATGAACCTTATTGAAGATAATATTGAAAACGAATTAAAAGTTTCAGAAAGTAATAATGACGAGACTGAATAAATTTATTTCGGAATGCGGTATTGCTTCCAGACGTAAAGCAGAAGATTTAATATTGCAAGGCAGAATAACAGTTAACAATAAAACAATTACTCAACTTGCGTTTAATGTTAATCCTGATGTTGATGAGATATTGTATGATGGTGAAAGAATTAAAACTGAAGATCATGTTTATTTTCTTATGAACAAACCTAAAGGTGTTGTTACAACCACTGATGACGAAAAAAATAGAACTGCAGTTACAGATCTTATCAAAACAAATCATAAAATATTTCCTGTTGGAAGGCTTGATTACAACACTACCGGTGTGCTAATACTTACGAATGATGGAAATTTTTCTAATAAGTTAACTCACCCGAAAAATAATATCATACGAGAGTATGAGGTTAGATTAGACAAAGAATTGGAATTAAAAGATGAACAACTCTTGTTAAAAGGTGTATTTATTGAAAATAAACGAGGGAAATTTCAGTCAATATTATTCAAGAAAAAAAAAGACAGAAAGACATTAACTATAAATTGTACTGAAGGAAGAAATCATTTTGTAAAGAAAATGTTTAGTGCTCTTCAATACAACGTTGAAAGATTACATAGAAAAAGTTTTGCTGGAATAACAGATGACATTCCAGTTGGAACATATAGAAAGCTTACTAAAGATGAATTACAAAAATTATTCTAAGACAATTAACACAATATTTATTTTCTTTGTCCTTTTATCTGTTCAGGTATTTGCACAGGATAGTTTAATAACAAATACCGATTCTATACCTAAATACTCTTATAAAAGCGTAAAAGAATTTCAGGAACAGATTAACGATATTTTTAATGATCAAAGTTTTAGAAATGCGAATTGGGGTGTTGTGATTCAATCTCTAAAAACAGGTGAATATTTTTATAAAAGAAATGAAGATAAATTTTTTGTTCCTGCTTCTAATCTAAAACTTTTTACCACTGCAGCAGGTATTTCGATCTTAGGTCCAAATTATAGATTCACAACTAATATCTGGATGAACGGTTATCATTCGGGTTCTACACTCTATGGTGATTTAGTAATTCAAGGCAGAGGTGATCCAACAATATCCGGCAGATTTTATAATAATGATATCAATTATGTTTTCGATACCTGGATAGATTCTCTTCTGGAATTAGGTATAGATAAAATAAAAGGAAACATTATTGGTGATGATAATCTTTTTGATGATCTTGGTTTAGGTGAAGGATGGTCGTGGGACTACGAAACTGATTGGTACGCAGCACAATCAAGCGCAATTTCTTTTAATGATAATTGTATCGATATCACTGTTTATTACGATTCAAAACGTGATTCAGTAGTTGTTAAATCTCATCCGGAACTTAGAAATTTTGTAATTCTGAATAATGTTGAACCGGCGATAGATGGGGAGCAGACAAAAATTAATGTCTATCGTGAAAGAGGAACAAATGTTATTAATGTTTTCGGCAAAATGAAAAAAGGCAGCGATACATTGGTAACTTATTCAACTGTTCGAAATCCAACACAATATGCAATACTGGCTTTTAAAAATCGTTTGGAGAGCAGAGGAATAAGAGTTAATGGTTATGCTGTTGACATTGATGATTATGATAGAAAATTAGATTATGATAATATGCAATTATTATTTAAAGGTTTTTCGAATAATCTTAGTGAAATTATTAAAGTAATTAACAAGAACAGCCAGAACTTTTTTGCAGAGCAATTATTAAAAACTATTGGGTTAGAAGTAAACGGATTTGGTTCAGCTGAAAAAGGAATTTTAGCTTTAAAAGATTTTTTTGCTCAGATAGGATTGAATCCCGATAATATTTATATGGTAGATGGAAGTGGATTATCACAACTAAATATGGTAACACCAAGACAGATCGTTGAATTGCTAAAGCATATGTATTCAAACAAGGATATATTTCCATACTTTTATAACTCATTACCTATTGCAGGTGTTGATGGAACATTAGGCAGAAGGATGAAAGGAACTACAGCAGAGAATGTAGTACGCGCCAAAACAGGATATATTGGTCATGTTCGTAGTTTATCTGGTTATGCAATTACAGGTGATAATGAACCGGTTGCCTTTTCCATGATTGCAAACAATTTTATCGTGCCGGTTAAACTGGCAGAAAATCTACAAGATCTTGTATGTTTAAGAATAACAAATTTCAGGAGAAAATAATTTTGGAAAATAATGTTCAACCATCAGTTAACGATTTAATAAAAAGAAGATTCGAAGAATTAGACGAACTAACTAAAAAAGGTATAGAAACTTTTGCATATTCATATGAAATTAATTCCAATTCAGAAATTATTAAAAAAAATTTTGTTGAAGGAAATGAATTTAATGTTCGAATTGCAGGAAGACTTATGGCAATCCGCAGAATGGGTAAAGCTTCATTCGCTCATATTCAGGATGATAAAG
>JAVHOU010000189.1:0-10521 GCA_036170275.1 Ignavibacteriaceae bacterium | reverse complement strand
AACGTATCGAAAATTATATTAAGGGTAAGTTGGAAGGTTGGGTAAAAATTTATTATACTGATGGTTCAATGATGAAGGAAGAATTTTATGCTGATGGAAGAATTAAGAGAATGAAAGAATACAGTGAGCAAGGATTATTAATCTCAACTTTTGGGTATAATTAATTCTTGATGATATCAATAAAAATTATTTTTACAAAACTGTTTTCATAATCAAAAGAAAATTTTTAAAAGGTAGATGGATGAAAAATTTATACTTTTTATTTACAGCATTATTCTTCTGTGCAAATATTGTATCGTTTGCTCAAAATGATTCAAGAAATTTTTGGAAAGATGTAAACGAATCACAATTACTTAAATCCGGTCAGATGTTAATCACCCCAAAAATTTATCGTTCAGTTGTACTTGATTATAAAGGCATGAAAAATTTTCTTAAGTCAGCTCCAATAGATAATAATGAAAAGAAACGATCAACGGATGTGATTTTATATCTTCCAATGCCGGATGGAACTTCGCAAAGATTTATGATTTATGAATCACCTGTTATGGCACCAGAACTAGCTGCGAAATATCCTCAGATAAAAACTTATGCAGGACAGGGAATTGACGATCAATATGCAAGTTTAAGATTTGATATGACTCCACAGGGATTTCATGCAATTATTCTTTCACCAAATAGCAGAGTGTTCATTGATCCACGTAACAAAGGCGATGTTGAAAATTATATTTCTTATTACACAAAATATTTTATTAAAAGCGATGCTTCATTTGATTGTGAAATCAAGTTTGAAGAGAATAGACTTAATCAGTTAGAGTTAATGAAGCAAACAAATAAAAATACTTCAACGGGTCCGCAGTTAAGAGTCTATAAACTTGCGGTGGCTGCCACCGGAGAATATACAACTTTCCACGGTGGTACTGTTCCACTTGCTCTTGCGGCGATCGTGACAAGCATTAATCGTGTTGATGCTATTTATGAATCAGAAATTGCTGTTAGAATGGTACTTGTTGCAAACGAGGACACATTAATTTTTACTAATTCAACTAAGGATCCATATACCAATAATAATGGTGATGCGATGTTACTACAGAATCAAACAACCGTTGATTCTCTGATTGGCTCGAATAATTATGATATAGGACATGTGTTTAGCACTGGCGGCGGCGGTATCGCTTATCTTGGAATTATTTGTTATGATGGTTATAAAGCTCAAGGTGTTACAGGTTCAAGTTCACCTATCGGGGATCCTTTTGATATTGATTACGTTGCTCATGAAATAGGACACCAATTTGGAGGCGATCATTCTTTTAACGGCAGTACTGGTAATTGCAGTGGAGGAAACAGAAATCCTTCTACTGCTTATGAGCCGGGAAGCGGTTCAACAATTATGGCGTATGCTGGAATTTGTTCACCACAAAATTTACAGTTTAGCAGCGATCCTTACTTTCATACAATTAGTTTTGATCAGATAATTGCTTATACAAGTTTAGATTACGGAAATAGCTGCGCTCAAATAATTAGTACAGGAAATAATGCTCCAATCGTTACAGTTCCTGCAGGAGGATTTTATATTCCTAAAGGTACACCGTTTTCTTTAACTGGTACAGCAACTGATCCAAACGGTGATCCATTAACATATTGCTGGGAAGAATTTGATTTGGGTCCTGCCGGCGCACCAGCAGCTCCGTCTGGTAATGCGCCCATATTCAGATCTTGGAATCCCACTACTTCATCAACGAGATATTTTCCGAGGCTTCAGAATTTATTTAGTAATACTTCTGTAATTGGAGAAATTCTTCCAACATACTCAAGAATTTTAACTTTCAGATTGACTGCAAGAGATAACAAAGTTGGCGGCGGCGGAGTAAATTATGCGCAAGTATTATTTAATGTAGATGGAAATGCCGGACCATTCACAGTCACTTCACCAAATACAAATATTTCCTGGTCAATAAATTCTGTTCAAACAGTAACGTGGGATGTTGCGAACACATCTGCTTCGGAAGTTAACTGTGTAAATGTTAACATACTTTTATCAACAGATGGAGGACAGACTTTCCCAACTGCTCTTGCATCATCTACTCCAAATGATGGATCGGAATCAATTACAGTCCCTAACATAACAACAACTCAGGCACGAATTAAAGTGGAAGCCATTGGTAATATATTTTATGATTTATCAAATGTTAATTTTACAATCGAAGAAGTTGTGCCGGTTGAACTTGTTGCATTCACAGCAGAGCGAACTGAATTTGGTGTTAAGCTAAATTGGAAGACTGCCACAGAAACAAATAACTCAGGTTTTAATATTGAACGGAGCAGAGATGGGAAACAATATACTCAGATTGGATTTGTTAATGGAAAAGGAACAATTACCGAACCATCTCTTTATAGTTATATTGATAAGGATTTTGAAGCAGGTAAATATTATTACAAATTAAAACAAATTGATTACGATGGTAGTTTTAAGTATTTAAATGAAATTATGATTGATATCGGTTTACCTAAACAATTTGTTCTAAATCAAAATCATCCCAATCCGTTTAATCCAACTACAACGATTAAATTTCAGTTACCGGTTGATGCTAATGTAAGAATAGAATTATATAACGTGCTCGGGCAGAAAGTTAGTGAATTGTTAAACAGCGATTTGTCAGGTGGTGTTCACGAAGTAACTTTTGATGGCTCATCCGTCTCAGGCGGACTTTCAAGTGGAATTTATTATTACACTATGAATGCTGTTGGAAAAGATGGAAAGGATTTTTCTTCAACAAAGAAAATGATCTTGATGAAATAATTTTGTAGTGCACGAATCCTTTCGTGCGACTATTTTAGCAACTGAAACACAGGAAGGATTCCTGCATTAAAAGGGCACGAGCAATCGTGCCTTTTTTATTTATAATCATATCGATTTATATTTGCATTAAACTAAATCAAAACAAATATGAAAAAACATCCAAAGAAATTTAAAGTCGGTTTAATTCAGCTTGCCTCCAGTAAAAATCCAGATGATAATCTTAAGAAAGCAATAGTTTGGATTGAGAAAGCTGCAAAGAAAGGTGCACAGGTAATTTGTCTGCCTGAACTTTTTCGTTCAAAGTATTTCTGTCAATCTGAAAATATTGATAACTACGATTTAGCCGAAACAATTCCTGGTCCTTCTACCGAAGCAGTTTCTAAAGTTGCAAAGAGACTTAGAGTTGTTGTTCTTGTCCCTCTGTTTGAAAAAAGATCAACTGGACTTTATCATAACTCTCTTGCCGTGATAAACACAAAAGGAAATATTGCTGGAGTTTATCGTAAGATGCACATTCCTGATGATCCATCTTACTATGAAAAATATTATTTCACTCCGGGTGATTTAGGTTTCAAGTCTTTTGATACGGAATTTGGAAACATCGGTACTTTAATCTGCTGGGATCAGTGGTATCCGGAAGGCGCAAGATTAACAGCTCTGCAGGGTGCAAGTATTTTATTTTATCCAACCGCAATTGGCTGGCACCCACACGAAAAGAAAGAACACGGCAAACCGCAATTTGAAAGCTGGCAAACAATTCAGAGATCTCATGCAATTGCAAATGGTGTTTATGTTGCATCAGTAAATCGTATTGGTTTGGAAAAAGAAACTAAAGATTCCGCAGGAATAGAATTCTGGGGAAAAAGTTTTATCTGTGATCCGCAGGGAATTATAATTGCAGAAGCATCACACGATAAAGAAGAAATAATTATTGCCGAAGTTGATCTTGATAGAATTGAATACATCCGTCGTAACTGGCCTTTCCTGCGTGATAGAAGAATTGATGCTTACGGTGATATAACAAAAAGGTTTCTTAAGTAAATATGTCTGAAATCATTAATCAAAATTCAAAGTTTAGAATTTCCGCAGAATGGGAACAACACGAAGCCACTTGGATTGGCTGGCCGAATAACAAAGAAGATTGGCCAGGAAAGTTTCAACCTATTCCCTGGGTTTATGGTGAAATTGTAAGTTACATTTCTCGTGGCGAAAAAGTTAGAATAATTGTTCAATCAAAATCACATCAGAAAAAAGCAGAAGCAGTTTTAAAATCTGTTGATACTGGTCTGAACAATATTGAATTCTTCAAACTTGAAACAGACAGAAATTGGCTGCGTGATTCTGGACCTCAGTTTGTAAAGAATGAAAACGGAGAAACAAATCTTATCAACTTTAAGTTTAATGGTTGGGCAAAGTATAATAATTACAAGCTTGATGCGAAGATTCCGAAGATGATTTCTAAAGGACTAAATCTTCAACGCGTGAAAGCAGAGCATAACGGCAGGGAAGTAGTGCTTGAAGGCGGAAGCATTGATTACAATGGCGTTGGAACAATCATTACCACTGAAGAATGTTTAATGGATAATAAAGTGCAAGTTCGAAATAAAGGATTTGCTAAAAAAGATTATGAAGAAGTATTCAATAAATATCTTGGTGCAACAAATGTAATTTGGTTAGGCAAAGGAATTGCCGGAGATGACACACATGGTCACGTTGATGACATAACAAGATTTGTAAATCGTAATACAGTTGTAACTGTTATTGAAGGTAATCCAAATGATGCGAACTATAATAACTTGATGGAAAACCGGGAAAAACTTTATAGCGCAAGATTAGAAGATGGTTCTGAACTAAATGTTATTGAGCTGCCAATGCCTACGCCAGTTATTTTTAAGGGAGAAAGACTTCCAGCAAGTTATGCTAATTTTTACATTTCAAACTATGCTGTACTTGTTCCAACATTTAATGATCCTAAAGATAGAATTGCTTTAGGAATTTTAACGGAGTTATTCAAAGACAAACCAGTTATCGGTATTCACGCTATTGATTTGGTTTGGGGACTTGGAACACTTCATTGTTTAACGCACGAACAAGTCAAATAAAATATTAATTAAAATCTTATCTGTATTCGACAGCCATATGATAATCCCACTTATCAAAATAAAGATTTCCGCCACGCCATTCTAATTCACCGCGCTGAAAATCAACGGTCTCACTCCTTGGAAAAGTTTTTCCCGGGAATAAAATAGAAGAGTAATCGTCATTTACTATTAGATGGTATGGATCAATGCTGCCAAGCAAAAAATATTTTACATCTTCTTCTTGCGAATCAATCATACCAAAAGATTGATCAACAGGAACCCAGCCGTAGCCTTCAAAATAAATTTCACTCCAGTCGTGCAAATTGACTTCACCCGGATGAAGCATCCAGCCGCTTTGCCACTTAACAGGAATGCCATTGTATCTGCACAATGTCATAAACAATAAAGTTTTAATTCCGCAATCTCCGTGTTTGTTTGTTATACAATAATCAGAAATATTTTCTATCGTGGAATATTCTCTTGCTCCAGCCCAAGGAATATTTTCTGAAATCCAGGTGAAGATTTTTTTAGCGATGAGATATGGATTTTTTTCATCACCGACAATTTGGTTAGATAGATTTTTAATCTTATCTGTAAAAACAATGTGTGGTGCTCTTTCAGCAGTGTAAGTTTTGTACAAACCAGATTCTTTGTTATAAGGTTTTATCATCTCAGGTAAAATCAAATTTACTTCGTTATAGTTTGTTACTTCGAGAACCATATTAAAAATTGTTGGCTGATCTTTTATTGCGGTCTTTTGCATGTACAATGTTCGCTGAGGATTATCATTACTTGCTATGACATATTCATTCACATTTGCTCCAAGAAATTTTATGTTGGTTTGTCTTTGATGTCCCTCGCGAGGAAAGGGAAGCCAGCATTTTATAATTTCACCATCCGGAACTGCGTTTGCATCTACTGTTACCGTATAGTTTAGTTTTAACGTAACAGGTTTAACTAAACTTTCCTGTGCATTTGCAGATTCATCAAGAACTTTTGGGATATATTCTTCAAGAAAAGCATCAAGCCCATCTTTCTTATAACCATCAACAAGTTCTTTCTGTTTCTTTGCTTCCTTATTAATTAGAAAAAGATTTGATGCTGCACGGGAGAAATACCATTTATTTCCATCAATAATTTTATACTCAAGTGAACCTTCATTTTCCCATTTTTCTAAATCTTTTTCTTTTAGGTTTGGATAGTATTTATTTACAATCTTTAAAACATCTTCAGCGTTTTTATTAAAATCTTTTTTAATCCTATCCAATCTTTCTTTCTCAAACTGAAGTTTGAAATATTCATAAGAATTTATTTCAATTGATTGCAGTTTTTTATCAATCATACTAGTCGCTTTAGTAAATTCTCCTAATTGAACTAATTGATTGATTTCTGAAAATTGAGTTTGTGCTGATATTATTGTAGTCATTGCGATTAATAGTATTAAATATTTCATAATATGCGCCTTTAATTCACTAGTGGAACAATAATAAATATTTAAGATAATTTCTAACTTGCTCAATAGAAGTATCCCAAAAACTATAATTGTCATTTCGACCGAAGGGAGAAATCTTAAAAACGATATTATTTTAGATTTCTCAGTCGAAGACTCCATCGAAATGACTCTTCAGTTTTCAACCAAACTTGAGTCAAATGTAAATTAAATATTCTCTAACGATTAAAAAGTTTTAACGGTTTTAATTTCTTGTCCAAACTTAAAACATTTTTTATCATAATTTACTAAACTTTTCTTATTTTTGTCCCTATAATTTTCAAACTTCATTTGGAGTTAATATGAAACCTTCCGATCGTTTGCTCTCTCTTGATGTGTTTAGGGGAATTACAATAATGGGGATGATACTTGTTAATAATCCCGGTACGTGGAGTGCCATTTATCCTCAGCTTGAACATGCAAAGTGGCATGGCTGCACTTTTACTGATCTAATTTTTCCCTTCTTTCTTTTCATTGTTGGCGTTGCTATTTCATATTCGCTAAGCAAAAGAAAAGCTCAGGGCGGCGATATGAAAAGTTTATACCTAAATATTTTTAGAAGAACAATAATTCTTTTTGGATTAGGATTAATTCTTGCTGGTTTTCCATTCGGATTATTATTCGGACATCAGTTTTCGTTCAGCACAATTCGTATTCCCGGTGTGCTTCAAAGAATAGCAGTTGTTTATATGATTTCTTCAATACTTTTTCTTTCCACAAATACAAAATTTCAATATTGGTTTACAGGCTCTATACTTGTGATCTATACAATGTTAATGAGTTTAGTTCCAGTTCCTGGAGTTGGATACGCAAACTTTGAACCGGCAATTAATCTTTCCGCATGGATTGATAGATTAGTACTTGGTAATCATTTATGGTCTGGAACAAAATTATGGGATCCAGAGGGAATACTGTCAACTCTTCCCGCAATAGGCAGTGCAATGCTTGGAATCTTTACAGGTAATTTGTTAAGAAGTGAAAAAGATCCAACAACAAAAACAGTTTGGCTTTACGTTGGAGGAAGTATGCTAATGGTTTTCGGATGGGCATGGAGTTTTTGGTTTCCGATGAATAAAAATATCTGGACGAGTTCTTATGTATTATGGACAGCAGGACTTGCATTAAATTTTCTTGCTTTCTGTTATTGGTTTATTGATGTTAAAAAAATTACGTGGTGGATAAAACCATTTCAGGTTTATGGTATGAATGCAATTACAGTTTTCTTTTTATCCGGGATTGTAGGAAGAATAATGTATATGGTAAAATGGACAGGACCAGATGGAAATGTTGTGACAATACAAAATTATTTATTTAATAATATGTTCCTATCTTGGCTGCAGCCGATAAATGCTTCATTAGCCTGGGCGATTTTTTACATTTTGGTTTGGCTTGGATTAATGTGGATACTTTATGCAAAGAAAATTTTTATTAAGGTTTAATAAGGTGATATAATTAATTGATTGAATACTGACTGAAAAATATTACTTCCCGGATCGGTCTAAGGACCGATCCATACTCAAAAATTTTTACTTATGAAAAAACTTCTACTGATTGTTCTTATTTCTGTTTCTACTTTTGCTCAAACCGATTTACGACATAAAATTTCTCAAATGCTGATGATCGGTTTTACCGGGACTTCATTAACGGATACAACTCTAATTAATGATATTCAAAATAGAGAAGTAGGGGGAGTAATTTTATTTGCCGGAAATGTTACTTCTCCAACTCAACTCAATCAATTAACAACCCAACTTAAATCTAATTCAAAAGTTCCGCTTTTCATTTCTATCGATCAGGAAGGCGGCAGAGTAGCCAGACTTAAAGAAACGAATGGATATTCAGCAACATATACTCCTTACCAAATTGGCACTCTTTTCAACAATGAAAATACTACGCGCAATTGGGCAGCACAAATGGCGGGTTGGCTTCAAGGTGGAGGAATAAATATTGATCTTGCACCTGTCGCTGATGTGAACGTAAATCCACAAAGTCCAGCAATTGGAAATCTTGACAGAAGTTTTTCTAAAATCCCTGATTCAGTCTTTCAGCAGGCATATTGGTTTATTGATGAGTTTCACAAAAAAAATATTTTGAATACTCTTAAACATTTTCCTGGTCATGGAAGTGCTGCAACAGATTCGCATCTTGGTTTTACAGATATCACAAATACTTGGGCAGATTCAGAACTTGTTCCGTTTAAAAGATTAATTCAAAATGGTTACAGTGATTTTATAATGAGTGGACATCTTTTTAATTCTAATCTTGATCCTGTTTATCCAGCATCACTCTCCCATAATGTTCTAACTGGTTTACTTCGTGACAGCTTAGGATTTGATGGTTTAATAATTACGGATGGAATGTTTATGGGTGCAATTACAGATAACTATTCATTTGCTCAAGCAGTTATGCTTGCAATAAATGCTGGAAATGATATACTTCTATACACAACAAATGTTCTTGGTGGAAAATCTCTCGTTGATAGTGTTATAAACATTGTTGCTGATAAAATAGCTAAAGGTGTAATTACCGAAGCAAGAATTGATGAATCCTACAACAGGATAATGATGAAAAAGCAAGGTCTGACGAGTGCGGATCAACTGACAGATAATATTTTGCCTGAAGATTATGGAATAATCAATTATCCAAATCCGTTTAATTCTTCAACTCAGATAAATGTAAAAATTGCACAAGCAGGAAATCTGTCAATAAAGCTTTATAATATTATTGGTGAGGAAGTAAGTGAAATAGTGAATGGTTTTTATGAAACAGGAATTCATAAATTTTTCTTCAATGCAAATGAGCTTTCTTCCGGTGTTTATTTGTTAAGGATGAGTATAGGTGAAAAATATTTATCTCATAAAATCATTTTGTTAAAATAGAAGAGTTTGAAAATGAAATTTATTTTGTTATTAATTATTGTAGTATCGTTAAATCTTATGGCACAGCAAAATCCACCTAAAACAGTTAAGTATGTTGATCTAAAAAAATATGCTGGTTTGTGGTATGAGATTGCAAAAATTCCAAACAGTTTTCAGAAACAATGTGTTAAAGGAACAACTGCAAAATATATTTTAACGGAAGACGGAGAAATCAAAGTAATAAATTCCTGCATTGATGAGGATGGGGAAGTTGATAAAGCTGATGGACTTGCAAGAATAGTTGATAAAAAATCTAATGCAAAACTTGAAGTAAGTTTTTTCAGCATCTTTGGATGGCGACCGATTTGGGGTGATTATTGGATAATCGGACTTGATGAAAATTATCAGTGGGCAATTGTTGGAACACCGAGTAGAAAATATGGCTGGATATTAAGCCGTGCTCCAAAGTTAGATGAAGCAACTATGAACAAAATTTTTGAGATAATAAAAGATCAGGGTTACAATCCCAAAAATTTTGAAATTTCTAAACAATAAATATTTAGAAACCTTCGAGGTTGCAAGGCAGAAACCTCGAAGGTTTTATGGATAGCACTTTTGATTTACGCTTCTATTTTTGATCCAAGAACTTTTAGAAATTGTCTCATCCATTCAGGATGTGCCGGCCAGGCTGGTGCAGTAACCAAATTTCCATCAGTTAAAGCATTATCAGCACCTTCTGAAATTTTCCCAAACTTTGCACCTGCAATTTTACATTCAGGACCAACCGCAGGATATGAAATCACACGTCTATCTTTTAACACTCCTGCAGCGGCAAGTATTTGTGGACCGTGACAAATTGCGGCAATAGGTTTTTTCTTTCTCGCAAAGTGTTTCGTGATTTCTAAAACTCTTTTATTCAAACGAAGATACTCTGGAGCTCTACCGCCGGGAATTACTAACGCATCATATTGTGCGGGATCAACTTCATCAAAGTTTGCATTGATAGCAAATCTGTGTCCCGGTAATTCCACGTAAGTTTGATCACCAATAAAATCGTGAACGGCTGTTTTTACAGTATCACCTTTTTTCTTATCAGGACAAACTGTATGAACTTCATGTCCAACCATCGTCAGGATTTGAAAAGGAACCATCGCTTCATAGTCCTCAACAAAATCTCCAACGAGCATCAAAATTTTCTTTGCAGGCATAACATCTCCTTAATAATGATTGATAGTTAATTATTAGAAAGTTAAATCTTTATAATTTTAAACTTATAAACTTTTATATCAAAACTAT
>JAVHOU010000188.1:0-35264 GCA_036170275.1 Ignavibacteriaceae bacterium | reverse complement strand
TCAATCTTTCATTTGTAAATACTATTAAAACATCTGAAAAATATCTTTGGTCATTTCGAAGGATCCCGAATGCTTTCGGGATGAGAAATCTTTCAATAATACCACGAAAAAGATTTCTCCCTCCGGTCGAAATGACATTCTTTAATTTTTTAGAAGTCTCTATCAATCAAAAACATCTTCAAGAAATGATGCTGGCTGTGGGATATTTCCTTTTATGGATTTCATTTGAATTGCACTTAGTAGATAATCATTTAAAATCTCATATTCTTTTAATTCAGGCATTGCGGTATCAATAAAAAGATAATCCGGTTTTAATATTTGCCGTTTGTTAATTTTATTGCCGTCACCAACCGGCAAACCGGAATGAGTAACATTATTATTATCAATTAATAATTTTTCCTTCTGTGATAAAAGATAATCACCATTGTAAAGCTTTTGTAATCTTGAGCTCATTGTATTTTTCAAATCAACATAAGAAAGATATTGAAGGTCATTATCCGTTTTGTTGGCAAAAGCTATAAACACTGCAGGATTACCTTTATGTACCAGAACTGGTGATCCGTACTTTACTTTTTGATAAATCTCTTTTGCATCATCTCGGGATACTCTTACACAACCATGGGATGACCGTTTAACGCCGAGATATTTGTAATAACTATTTCCGGCTAATGCATGAAATCCAATTCCCCAATTGAATGTCATAAAGTTCAGCATCAGTGTGCTGTCGAACTGCACGGAATGCCATCGTTCAACTTTAAATTGAATAGCATAAACTCCTTCATTGGTATCCATACCATCTTTTAATCTGGCGGTGCCGCTGGAAATTTCGAATGGTTTTGTTGGATCAAAACGTGAGTGCAAAAATGCCATCTGGGTTGTTAGATTTACTTCTATAAAATAATCCCCGAGTGTATAAAGTGTATCTTTTAACTGAGAATAATCAACCTTGTATTGTTTAGTATCATTTGAATTACCTGCTGAGTTATGTTTTTTATCATCAGATGCAAAAAGTGATGTACAAATTAAAATATAAAATAAGGTTACTTTCATAATCTATGCTTTTGTTCCTTTAAAATATGAATTGAGTAATTCTGCTTTTTTCTTTCCAACAACTTTTATTAGTTCATCAGGAGATGAATTTTTAATTGCATCAACACTGGTAAAATTTTGTAATAAAAGTTTGGCTGTTTCTTTTCCAATTCCAGCAATATCAGTTAATTCAGTCTTAATAATTCTTTTACTTCTTCTCGTCCGATGAAAAGTAATTGCAAACCTGTGTGCTTCATCGCGAACTTGCTGAAGAAGTTTTAAACCTGAAGAAGTTTTTGGAATTATCTCAGGATCAGAATTATTTGGTAAAAATACTTCTTCCAATCTTTTTGCAAGCCCGATTATGTTATAATTTTTAAAACCAAGCTTGTCTAAAATCTCAACTGCACTTGAAAGCTGACCTTTACCTCCATCAACCATTATTAAATCCGGCAGTGGCTGATTTTCTGATTGCAATCGGGAATAATGTCTTTCAATTACTTCACGCATACTTGAAAAATCATCGGGACCTTCAACACTTTTTATGATAAATTTTCTATACAAACTTTTTTTTGGTTTGCCATCCTCAAACACAACCATACTTGCAACAGAATCTGTGCCTTGAAGATTTGAAATATCAAAGCATTCAATTTTTCTTGGAAGAGTTTTCAATCTCAAATCCCTTTGCAAAGCAGATACTGAGTATGAAACATTACCCAGACTTTTCATCTTTTGGAGTTGGATTTCTTTTAATTGAAGAGAAGCATTTTCTTTGCACATCTTAACTAATGATTTTAAATCTCCTCGTTGCGGTACAAATATTTTTATTCTCTTTCCTGATTTCATTTTTAACCATTCGGTTAATGCCTCAGAATCATCAGGCTCTACTTCAAGAATAATTTCTTTAGGAATTTCAACAAGTTCATTATAATAAAATTTTATGGCAGCAGAATATATTTCAGATAATTCCTCACCTTCTTCGATAGAAAGTTTTAATTGTTTTTTTCCAATAAGCTTTCCTGATCGAATATTAAAAACAGCGCATGTGGAATCTTTTCCTTCAAATGCTATTGCAAAAATATCACGGTCTTCAAAATCATCACTTACTATTTTTTGTTTGGAAGATAAGCTGTCTAATTGCCCAATTTTATCTCTTAGCTCTGCGGCTTTTTCAAACTGCAAATTTTTTACAGACAGATCCATTTTGTTTTTAAGATCTTTTATCAGATCATCAGTCTTGCCTTTAAGCAGTTTGACAACTTCGCCCACCATTTCATTATAAGCAATTGATGAAACAAGATTCTCACACGGTCCATCACATTTTTTTATGTGGTAATCAAGGCACACTTTAAACTTTTTATCGGAAATACTTTTTTCTGTCAGATCAAGCTTGCAGCTTCTTATCTTAAATATCTGATTTATCATTCTAAGTGAAGCGCGCATACTTCTTACATCAGTATAGGGACCGAAATATTTTGCGCCGTCATTAGTTGCTTTACGTGTGGGATATATTCTCGGGAAAAGTTCGTTAGTAACTTTAATAAATGGAAAAGATTTATCATCCTTTAGATTAACATTGTATCTTGGCTTAAACTCTTTGATTAAATTATTTTCAAGAATCAATGCTTCAAGTTCACTGTCCGTAACTACAACCTGAAGGTTATCAATCTTGCTTACTAATGCTTGAGTTTTGACAGAAGAAATGTTATCCAAAAAATAACTTTTTACTCTGCTTTTAAGATTCTTTGCTTTGCCAACATATATAACCTTTCCATTTTTATTTAGGAATTGATATACGCCCGGCATAGCGGGCAAATTCTTTAAATTTACTTCTAACTTTGAGTTCATAGTTTTTGGATTAGCAAAATTCATTCCTTTATAAAACCCGACACAAGGCTTTATTAAAAGCAAAATTAAGACATTTATACTGCGAAACAAATGAATCGTTTTGAGAGATTTTAAATAATAAAAACCGGAATCCTAAAACTCCGGTTTATCACTTATGATCATTTTGGCGGATGGTGAATTTTATTATTTCATCATCATAAGTTTAGCAGTTTTTATAAATGTCTCATTATTCTCAAGAGATTTAATACTTATTCTATAAAAGTAAACTCCGCTCGTAATGGGATCTCCGCTTTCATTTCTTCCGTCCCAAACTAATCTGTTATATCCCGCTGATTGAGAAGACACGTTAAAGCTTTTAACTTCTCTGCCCATTACATCATAAATTATTAATTCCACAGAAGATTGATATGGCAATGCATAACTTATGGTTGTGCTTGGGTTAAATGGGTTAGGAAAATTGCCAAGCAACTCATATATGTCAGGCACTCCTATTTTTTTCAGCCCTTCTTGTTTAACCAAGTCTTGCTCTGATGATTCAAAATATGGCAATGGGGCAAGACCGCTAATTTCTTTTCCATAAGTATTTGCATAAGTTTCAATTGCGTTGTGGACAAGCGAAAGTTCCATTGGAGTTGATAATTTGCTTTTACTCAAAGCGTCATTAAAGGTTGTAATTGCTTCATTTATATTGTCTTCATTATATAAAGCTATGTAAACATTATTAAGTTTTGCTTTCGTAGCAAGTTCAGTATTAGGGTTTTCTGCTATTATGGAATTGTTTATTTCTTTTGCATCCTTAAAGTCTCCGTTTTTCAGATACAAATGAGAAAGAAGCAGTTTATGATCTTTTGATGCTTTCTCAGGAAGTGAACTGAAAAATTTTATTATTTCATCTGCTGTTTCTTGATTATAACAATTATAAAGTTCAACATAAGCCTGTTGATTATCAGGATGTTTGGCAATGTATGAAACGAAATAGTTTTTTGCTTCATTGTATTTATTTTGTAAACGTAATTCAACTCCATATAAAAGCAAATCAATTTCTGTATTTGCAGTTTGACTAATTTTATTTACTGTTGTTGGGCTTTCAGTATTTTCTGCCACCATTTTTGGTATACCTGCCCAAGGGTCACTTGAAAGATAAGGGTTATAATAAAACTGGGATGAATCGCCAACCTGGAATAAAGCTGTATTTGGAATATTACTGCCCCACCAATTATTACAAGCAAATAGACGACTTTCATACTCTGGATAATAGGTACCCACTTTTGCGTTATAACTATTGCCTGATATACTATTCAAATTATAATAATCGCTTGGTGCGGGTATTCCAAATGTAGGATAACTCAAACGGTAAACCGTTAATCCTGTATTACAATTTCTAATACGATTATTTTTTTGTATTACTTGCTGTGAGTATGAGGTTGGAGATGAACTCCATATTGCGCAAATACCCCAATCCCAACCATAAATATCATTCCGGACAGCAGAGCCGCCCGCACCACCACCAAAATAAATTCCAACACCTCTTCTATCCGTGTAAGTTTTTTTAATAACATTATCATTAACCGTTACATTTGTTGAACCATTCTCGATTATAATTCCGTGACCAATGCTGTTTGTGGTTATTGTATTATTTAGAATTGAACCTGATGAGTTATAAAAACGTACTCCATCATAAGTTGTATCAATATTACAATATTGTATAGTAATATTGGAAGAGTTTTTGGCTTCTACTTTCGTTCCATACTTTACATTTGCATATTTTAAAGTTGAACCGGAAGCGCCCGAACCGCTTAAAGTAATAGTTCCCCAACTACTGTTGGTTGTGCCAGATTGTGAAGTGAATGTAATTTTATTTGAGGAAGTGCCAACCGCATTCAAAATACCGTTGACAATTAAAGAAGCTCCATTAGAAAAAATTAAATTTGTACCGGGTTGAATAGTTAATGTTACACCTGAAGCAACAGTGAGATTATTTCCGATAATGACATTCCCACTCATTGTAGAATTCGATGTTATATTACCCTCCCAATAATTATAATATACTTTTAGAGCCATATAACCGGGCTGTCTTGTTATATTTGTTATTGCAATATGAGTTTTTTCTGATGGTTCAGTAGTGCTACCCCAAGTTTTTGTTGATGGTCTCGTGGCGTCAGTTATTGAGTTTGTAATATGACCACGGATGTTCTCGTCTGTGAAGAAATCGGATCTCATACTTTGAAATCTAAAGAACCTTCTTTGACCTGTCGGATCCCAACCGTATGTATTATTAGGATCATTTATTACGGTGGTTTCCCATATGTGTCTTCCCCCATCGGGTAGATGAATTAATCGATTGTTAGAATCCACTATATCATCATCAAGATAATTGAAGTCGCCGGAATATATTCCGTTCCAACTGCTTGGTCGATTATAATCACGCGGGTAGTCGTCATTAGGAATAGGATTACCATACCATCCATTATAAGGTACTGCTGTTTCCAATTGTATTAGATTATCAAAACTTTGATTTATCATATCTGTAAGTTCTTTTATATGCCAAATTAATATACCTTTATTATATCCATAAGTAGGATATTCATCAAGATTTTCAAATGACTTGTCAAACTGCGAAGCATTGTGATATTCTATTAAGAAATATTCATCCCTATCACCGGAATAATTTTCTTTTATCATTACCTTAATTATTCTTCTGTAACCGTTAGCAATTGACTGTGTTGCCAATGGATAATTTACGTCAGCTAATTTAATATTATTAAAATTAATCGAATTGATATTTGATTGATTCACAGTTAATATTTCTTCTGGTTTTATCCATCCTAGAAAAATTAAATCATGAGATAAAAGTGGAACCTGCCCATATAAAGAATGCAGTCCCGGTAAAGAAGCATTATGGTACATCATATCTCGATCCCAAAGCATATTTCTATGAACTCCATCGGGAAATATATCGTTCCCTCTGTCTGGGAATCCTGTAAAATTCGGATGACTTGATATTTTCCCAATAATATGAAATCTTTCATGTAAAACTGCACTCATATTTTTTTGATAAGAAACTGGTCCTGTCCAGTAAGTAACAGTACCGCTAATATTTTTTAAAGTAATATTATTATCAATGGTTCCTCCGGCACATTTAACTGCCGTATATTTATAAAATTCGCAATTATTAACACCCTGAAAAATGAAGTGAATACATGAAATAGCATTAAAAATATTAGGATTATCATTATATAACTTTTCTGCTATTTCTCTTAAAATTAATGAACGTTTATTATAGACAACGCTATTACTTGACCCACCATTTTGAGTAACCCAATAACTAAAAGAATGGTCAGATAAATAAGTGCCGCCATTATTTGTACTCTTAACGAATTGAAAATCAACATTGTATAAACCTCCTGACACTGCCGTATAATAATAGTTTAACAGAGGTTCGTACCATTGGTCAGCCGGAATAGAACCTCCATTCTGTGCTACATAATCTTTTAATAAAGTGCCGTCCGGAAAGATTCCAATTAATGGATAGAAATCACTTGTTTGGAGAGTAGGATATCCGTAGTCTTTATCTGAGAATCCAACTACTATAATAAGCTCATGAAAATTTCCAGTTAAATTGACGGATGAAACATATGATTGTAAAGAACTTGTTGGGTACGACTGATTATTGCTTTCAGTTACAATATAGTCAATCGGTGTAAGAAGATCCTGAGGATATATAAGTATTGAAATACTCACAAAGAACAGAATAGTAAGAAAGCTTTTCATGATAAACCTCCTAAAATTATTTTAAATAAATCATCTTAATTATTCTAGTACTTTTAAGATTTGAATTACCTAATCCTTCCGGCAAGTCCGATTTAAGAACACCCAAATAAAAACCGGATGATACACTTTGATTGTTATCATTTAATCCGTCCCAGATTATTTCATATTTGATTTGTCCTTTATTATCTAAATGGTATTTTTTAACAAGCCTGCCGACTGCATCGTAAATAAAAAAAGTGCCGCTAATGTTATTAGGCATAGTAATAGATATTTTTGTGCTGTTGTTAAAAGGATTGGGATGATTGGAAATCTTAAAATCTGTTATCACATCACTATCTTTTTTTTGCTCAACTGAAGTAATTATAGAAGATACATCGATGCCATATAAAAATTTGTCCGTAGAATTTGAATAGATTAACGTATCGTTATTAACCCACTTCAGTGAATATTTTCTTCCATCATCATTGCAGTCGGTAGCTTTATATGTTCGGTTAGAATCTAACGAATAGATATAAATGCCTGCTGCCGAAATATCAATAAATTGAAACCCTAAAAATGCAAGTTTTTTATTATCTGGTGACCAGCATAAGGAAGTGATTCCACGAAAACCTGAATCCCAGCAAGGAGCATTCTCTGGATCATCTCTAAATGGTGAAAATATTAGCGTATCCTTTTCGGAATTTTTATAATGGAAATAAATTTCCGAAGTGTCATTTGTTGTACTGTATGCTAATATATTATGTTTAACATTATAAGCAAAACCAAGTATGGGGGTATCTGCTATAACTAATGTGTCTAACCGTCCCGATTTCAGAAAATATTCTTCAATAACATTATTATGAATGGATAAAAAGACAAAGCTCGTATCGCTGCTCCATTGCGGATAGGCATCATTAACATAATAGTTAATAATAACATTAGTGTCTAACAGTTTTAACGAACTATCTTCCAGAGATAGATAATATTTTCCAAATGACATGAAATTGATGTCATTCGGAGAAAAGGAAAGCAAATATTCTGAATTTGTAGGAGGAAATCTTATAGTATCCGTTATAAGATAATAGGATTGTTTATCCAAATTATATAAATATAAATTATTCTTATTGCTGTCTCCAAATTCTATGTTATTGCCGTAAAGCATAATATGTTGTTTATTTCCAAAAAATGGTAAAAGACCGAAGCGTCCAGTTTTATTCACTTCTAAGTTCTTTAAGTCAACTTTTCTTACAGTGTCAGTGTAAAAATCTTTTAAATAAACTTGCTGTGATATTCTGTCTATTGAGTAATCAGTTGAGTTTATATTAGTTAATAAAAACTTTTGGCTGTAGGATATGTAAGAAAGATTAAGTATTACTAATAAAATTTCAAAAAAATATTTCATATTAACCTCAATATTATTTTGAAAATATGAGCGGTATAAAACTTGAACTTAATATCATTATGTCCAATAATCCCCAAAAACCTCTGGATGGAGTTCAATGAGAGAGTAATATTGTGCCAGAAAATATTACTGAGAGAAATAAAATATTTTAGTACCCTTTCCACAGTAACCTCAAATATTTACAATGGAACTGTAAGTAAATATTTATACAGAGTCAAATAAATTTCGTTTATCTTTTATCAAATAAAAAAGCCCCGAAAAAATCGGGGCTTGAATAAATTGTTTTTAGTTGTTACTTCATAATATAATAATTTTTAATTGAAGTGCGTATTAAATATTTTATTCCGGCAGTATCATATTTTTTGCGATTACAACGATACCTGTCTCAGTAACTGTAAATTTTTTCTTGTCACCTTCAGTATCAAATCCAATCTCATATCCTTCAGGAATCTTAACATTCTTATCAATTATTGCACGCCTAATTCTGGCGTGTCTTCCAACGGTAACATTATTCATCAGTATGGAATCAGTTACGTAGGAGTAACTATTTATCTTAACATTTGGTCCAAGTAATGATCTCTCCACTAAACCACCGGATACAATTGTTCCATCGCAAACAAGTGAGTTAAGAGTTCTACCAACTCGTTCACCTTCGTGCGAAACTGTTTTTGCAGGCGGGTACTGATACTGATAAGTTCGTAAGGGCCAATCGGGATCGTATAGATTAAACTCAGGTATAACGCTTATCAAATCCATATTTGCTGCAAAGTAACTATCAAGTGTTCCAATATCTTTCCAGTAAGGCTGACTCTTTTTATTTTCATCAAGGAATTTATATGCAACTACATTTAATCCAGCTTCAATCATATATGGGATTACATGCTGCCCAAAATCATGGTTCTTAATTTTTTTTGATTCCATCTCATTAAGTACTTCTCGTAAAACACTTGCATTGAAAACATAAATACCCATGTTGACAAATGAGTAACCTGGATTATCAGGGATCTCCGGAGGTTTCTCAGGTTTTTCGATAAATGTTTTAACATTATAGTTTTCATCTACTCCAACTATTCCAAATCTTTTTGCTTCATCTTTGGAAACAATAATGGATGAGATTGAAAGATCAGCTTTTTTATCAATGTGATGATCAAGAAATTTTAGATAATCCATTTTATAGATATGATCGCCGCCAAGAATTAAAACCCACTTAGCCTTTTTATCAGAAAATAAATTTAAGTTTTGATGAATTGCGTTTGCCGTTCCAAGGTACCAATCATTATTAAGTTTTCTTTGCGGAGGAACGGAATAAATAAATTCACCAAGCTCAGGATTAAAAATGCTCCAGGCTTCATATAAGTGCATGTTTAGGGAATCAGATTTGTATTGAGTAAGTACATACACTCTTCTAAAACCTGAGTTAAGGCAATTCGATAATGCAAAATCTATAATACGATACTTACCGCCAAAAGGTACTGCCGGTTTGCTTCTTAGATTTGTTAATGGGGAGAGTCTTTCCCCTTGACCGCCGGCTAAAATAACGGTTATCGTATCTCTTAAAACTGACGAACCGGGTGATATCATATTCTCTCCTAATTTTATACTAAAATATATTGAATTATGATTTGTTTGGCAATTAAACAAATCATTAAATTATTTTTAACTTAAGGAAACAATTTTCATTTATTAACTGTTTATTCATATGATTTATAATTCAAAAGTTACGATTAAATCAATTTTGATGATTATTTATTTGATGGTGATTGCTTATTCATCACCAATTCTATCAATTACCACCGGAGATAAAAAAAATCTTGTTTCTGATATTCAAAAACAAGTAGATGTTCTTCATTATGGTTTGCAGATTAATCTTCTGACAGATGATAAAATAATTGAATGTGTAGATGAGATTACTGCATTATCAACAACAAAGGATTTGAAGGAGATTGAATTTAATATATATGATAATCTTAATGTTAGTGAAGTTTTATTAAATGGAGTAAATGCCGATTATTCCCGAAAGAAAAACAGAATTTTTATTAACACAAATGAAAATCTAAATGATACTTTTAAAGTAAAGATAAAATACAGCGGTACACCTAAACGTGCCGGATTTGACGGATTTGTTTTTGGTGAAGTTAATGGCACTGATTTGATTTATAATATTAGTGAACCAACTTATGCATCCACTTGGTTTTTGTGCGATGATGATCCTGCTGATAAAGCTTTGCTTGATATCGAAATCACTAATGATTCACAATTTATATCTGTATCAAATGGGATTTTGGAATCAGTAAAAACACAAGACAATAAAAAAACTTATCACTATAAAACTATTTATCCAATCTCTACATATCTGGTTGCAGTTTATTCTGCACCTTATGTTTCATATAATGATATTTATACAGGATTGAATGGCAAAGATTCAATGAAGATTGAATATTACGTTTTGCCTGAGCATCTTAAATATGCTAAAGTTGATTTTGCTGAGCATAATAATATGATAAAAGTATTTTCAAAATTATTTGGTGAATATCCTTTCATCAAAGAAAAATATGGAGTAGCAGAATTTCTCTGGAACTTAGGTGCGATGGAAAATCAAACCATAACAGGAATTGGATACAATTTTTTAAACGGCAATGATTTTTTTAAAGATACTTACGCTCACGAACTTTCACATCATTGGTGGGGAAATTCTGTTAGCCCTAAAACCTGGAATGATATATGGCTGAACGAAGGTTTTGCAACTTATTGCGAAGCACTTTATGCTGAAGCAGTAAATGGTAAATCGGCATTGACTGCAAGAATGATGAGTAAGTTTAGTGAAAGTTTTAGCGGAACATTATACGCTCCCAAAGATCTTTTTGGTGAAACAGTTTATGATAAAGGTGCGTGGGTTTTGCATATGTTAAGATTTGAAATTGGTGATAGCAGTTTTTTCCAGACACTTCGTAAATACTATGATCTTTATAAATATTCAAACGCATCAGTTGAAGATTTTATCAGTGTTTGTGAAAAAGTATCCAGAAAAAATCTTGATAAATTTTTTGATCAGTGGGTTTATACTGGAACTGAAATTCCATTTTGTGAATATTCATATTCAACAGAAAAAAATGATGATACAACGTTTTTAAATTTTAAAATTATTCAAACACAAACAGAGTATCCTGAATTCCATTTTCCACTTGAAATAAAATTAAAATACAAGAATGGTGAAACTGAAATAAAAAGGATAGAAATAAATTCTGCCAATCAGGAATTTAGATTTGCAATTCCCGATGATATAAATGATTTAGTAATTGATCCCGATTACCACTTGCTTGCAATATTTAAGAAAGATAATTGAGTAAAGGAAACGTGTTTTATTTCTTTTTACATATCAGTAAATTTCGATCAAATAAAAACGATTCAGTGTGAATAAAACTTATCTGTTCATCTCCGATATTCATCTTGGTCTTCAATCCAAAGAGATTGAAAACAAAAAGGAAAGACTGCTCGTAAAGTTTTTGGAGTACGCAAAAGATAATTGTGATGAGCTTTTTATTGTTGGTGATCTTTTTGACTACTGGTTTGAATATAAGCAGGTTTATCAAAAAGGATTTTTTAGGACACTGACTGCATTACAGGATTTGACTGAAAAGGGGATTAAAGTTCATTATTTTATCGGGAATCATGATTTCTTTCATAAAGATTTTTTTGAAAAAGAAATTGGAGTTATTCTCTATCAAGATGGGAAAGAGTTTATTCTTAACGGTAAAAGATTTTTTATCGGTCACGGCGATGGACTTGTAAAAAATGATATTGGGTACAATATTCTAAAAATGATTTTACGAAACCGATTCATACAATTTCTTTATGGATTAATTCATCCTGATCTTGGAGTTGGGCTTGCAAGATTTACAAGCCGCTCAAGCCGTGATTATACTACTCAAAAAGACTATGGTGAAGAAGATGGTTTACTTGATGCAGCGAGAAAAAAAATTGATGAAGGTAATGAGTATGTAATTTTTGGTCACCTGCACAAAAAATGTTTTGAAAAGTATAAAGACGGGACTTACATTAACCTTGGCTCCTGGATGGATTTTCCTTGTTATGGAATATTTAACAATAGTTTTGAAATAAAAGAACTGAAATAAAAGAATTGAAATAAAAAATTTATAATATGGCAAAAAGTAAAACACAACAACAGAACGGTAAAAGAAATAAAAAGATCATCATTGGATCTATAATATTTATTTTTCTTGCGCTTGCAATCTATACAATCAGCGGTTTGCCATCTGTTGATGAACTGGAAAATCCTAAGCCAGTGCTCGCAAGCCGCGTCTTTTCATCAGATGGTGAATTGATCGGACAATTTTTTATTGAAAACAGAATTGAAACTGATGTAGATAGTCTTCCGTCTTATGTTGTAAAAGCATTGATTGCAACTGAAGACAGGAATTTTTATAATCATTGGGGAGTTGATGTACCGCGTTTCTTTAAAGCAATGATAAAAAATGTTTTTTCACTTTCATTGCGTGAAGGTGCAAGTACTATAACTCAGCAGCTTGCAAAAAATTTATATTCACTTAAAGAGGGTCGCGAAAATGCTCTGGATAAAGCTGTAAGAAAAATTAGAGAATGGATATCAGCCGTTCAGATTGAAAGAACTTTTACAAAGAATGAAATAGCAGAGCTTTATCTTAATGTTTCGTACTTCGGAAGAAGTGCTTATGGAATTGAATCAGCTTCAAAAGTATATTTTAATAAACGCGCAAAAGATCTTACACTGCCCGAGGCAGCATTGTTTGTTGCGCTTCTTAAATCTTCAGAAAATTATGATCCTGTAAAAAAATATGATAACGCATTTCAGAGAAGAAACCTTGTGATGAAAAATATGGTTACTACAGATATGCTTAGTGAAAGTGAGTACAATAGACTGAAACAGCAACCGATTCAGCTTGCCTCTGATCGCTTAAGCCATATCAGATCAGAAGCACCGCATTTTCTGGAATACATTCGCCAGCAGATGACCACTTTAGCAGATAAGTATGGTTATGATCTTTACAGAGATGGTTTGAATATTTACACATCCCTCAATATGAAAATGCAGAGAATAGCAAACCGTTCTGCTGAAAAGCATATTAAAGAATATCAAACTTTGTTTGAAAAAAACTGGGACTGGAATAAAAACAAAAGTCTATTATCAGATCTTATAGATAAAGCAATTAAGAACGATCCACGCTATAAATCTGAAACATCAGCCGTAAAGAAAGCATCAATCTATAATTCCCTTAAGTATGATGTTGATTTTGTTGATGCAGTAAAAAAATCTGCGGCTACTGTTGAAGTGGGTTTTGTAGTTATTGATCCAAAGACCGGACAAATAAAAGCGCTTGTTGGTGGAAAGAATATGGATTTTGGCAGAGGGCTGAATCACGTAACAGGAATAAGACGTCAGCCGGGCTCGTCTTTCAAACCATTTGTCTATGCCACTGCTATTGAAAATGGTTATTATCCCGCTTCCACCGTATTAAATCAAAAATTTGATTACAACGGTTGGTCTCCATCAAATGCAGATAATAATTACTCCGGTTATGAAACGTTAAGATGGGGATTAACAAATTCAGTTAACGTAATTGCAGGAAGATTAACAATAAGCAATATAGCACCGCCTTATCAGGTTGTAAGATTAGCTCAGAGGATGGGAATTAAATCTTACATGGATGCTTATCCTTCAATTGCATTAGGTGCAGTTGAAGTTACTCCGTTAGAAATGGTTTCATCATTTGGTACATTTATTAATGAAGGTGTTCATGTTGATCCGATTTCAATTTTAAAGATTGAAGACAGGAATGGAATTTTAATTGATGAGTTCAGACCTGAAACAGTACAATCAATTTCACCTCAAACCTCATCAATAATGGTGGATATGATGTCTGATGTTGTAAACTTTGGAACAGGCGCAGGAGTTAGAAAATACTTCCAATATCCGGCAGCAGGTAAAACGGGAACAACACAAAAATTTTCTGATGCCTGGTTTGTTGGTTTTACTCCAGATTTAGTTGCAGGTGCGTGGGTTGGTTTTGATGATTATCGTGTTAAGTTTACAAACTGGTACGGACAAGGAGCTCGTGCAGCTTTACCTATCTGGGCAATGTTTATGGAAGGCGCATACAAAGAGTTAAAGCTTCCATTAAAATATTTTACTCTTGCACCGGGAGTTGAATTGGCAACTTTCTGTAAAAAAACCATGGAGCTTGGTGATGCAAGATTAGCCACAGATGGTTGTCCTGAAACTTACACCGATATAGTGAACTCAAATAAAATGCCGCCATATTGTGAAATACATGGTGGTAACGGTGGAAAAATTATTCACGAGAACAAAGAAGGGGATACTGGATGGTAATGTTCAATGAAAAATTAAAAATTAAAAATGGAAAATTTATCCTGATTTGATATCTTTATTATTTTTGATTGGCTGTTATAATTTTCTTAATTCTATATTGGTATGGTTCATTGATCATTCTAAATTATTAATTGTAAAAAGCCCGGATGGCGGAATTGGTATACGCGCTAGTTTCAGGAGCTAGTGAGAGCAATCTCTTAGGGGTTCAAATCCCCTTTCGGGCACAAAAATATTTGAAAAATCTTTCACCATCCAAATCTTGCTAAAACTTTTCTTTACTGTTAAAAAACAAATCTTTAATTTGAAATGTAATTTCAATTCTACTATTAATTAAAAATTATAAATGCCTTTAAGTTGGAATGAAATAAAATCTCGCGCTGTTAAGTTCTCTAAAGATTGGGAGGATGCAACAGAGGAGTCTGCCGAATCACAAACTTTCCTTAACGAATTCTTTGAAGTTTTTGGAATAAGCAGAAGAAGAGTTGCAACCTTTGAAACACCCGTCATAAAAATTGATGGAAGGGAAGGCTACATTGATTTGATGTGGCCGGGCAAAATCTTAATTGAGCATAAAAGCAAAGGTAAGAATTTAGAGAAAGCAAAAAATCAGGCAATCGCATATTCATTCGGATTAAAGGAAGAAGAGCTGCCTAAATATATTCTCGTCTGTGATTTTAACCGCTTTAGTTTTCATGATCTCGATGAAAACACACAACACGATTTCCTGTTAAAAGATTTTGTTAAAAATGTAAAGCTATTTGGATTTATTGCAGGATATCAAAAAAGTAATTTCAAAGAAGAAGATCCTGTTAATATTGCCGCGGCAGAATTGATGGGTAAGCTTCACGATAAACTTAAAGCCACTGGTTATACCGCACACGATTTAGAGGTTTATTTAGTGCGTCTTGTATTCTGTCTGTTTGCAGATGACACCAATATTTTTAACAAAGGAATATTTGAAGAATTTATAAAACTTAAAACCGAAAAGGATGGCAGTGATCTTGCACAACATCTTTCTTATTTATTTTCAATTCTTAATCAGCCAACAGACAAGCGAACCAATAATCTCGATGAGAATCTTGCTGAATTTCCTTACGTAAACGGCAAACTTTTTTCAGAACCATTAATGCCTGCCCAGTTTGACAGTGAGACAAGAAAAATCTTGCTTGATAGCTGCAGCCTTAATTGGGGTAAAATATCACCTGCAATATTTGGATCTTTGTTTCAGTCCGTTATGAACCCCGAAGAACGAAGAAATCTTGGTGCTCACTACACATCTGAAAAAAATATTTTAAAAGTAATTAAGCCATTATTCCTTGATTCACTTTACAAAGAATTTGAATCTGTAAGGAACAACACAAAACAATTAAAAGATTTTCATAAAAAACTTTCCAATCTAAAATTTCTTGATCCCGCCTGCGGATGTGGTAACTTTCTTGTTATTACCTATCGTGAATTGAGACTTCTTGAAATAGAAATTCTTAAAGTGCTTGTTAAAAACAATCAGCTTGAAAGTGATATTAAAAATATTATCTGGATTGATATTGACCAATTCTATGGAATTGAAATTGAAGAATGGCCTGCAAGAATTTCAGAAGTTGCAATGTGGCTTATTGATCACCAGATGAACATGAAAGTTTCGGAGGAGTTTGGCGAGTACTTTGTTCGTCTTCCGTTAAAGAAAACTGCAAATATTATTTGTGATGATGCTTTAAGAATTGAATGGGGAAATATTATTGTAAAAAATAAAATTGATATTACCGCAGATGTTACAAATATTATTAAAGTTACTGAACCTCCTGCCCATTATAACACGGTAAATGTTTACACTAAATCCGTAAATGTTGTGGATACAAACACAAAGTTAAAACCTGTATCTGATAAAAACACTTTTGATTTTATACTTGGCAATCCGCCGTTTGTAGGAAAGCATTTTCAAAATTCGCAGCAAAAAAGTGATATGGATTTTGTCTTTACTGGAATTAAAACTTATGGCGTTTTAGATTATGTAACAGCCTGGTATATAAAAGCAGCAAAACTTATACAGAATTCAAATACCAAAGTCGCTTTTGTTAGTACAAACAGTATTTCGCAGGGTGAACAGCCCGGTATTCTTTGGAACATTCTGTTTAATCTTTATGGAATAAAAATACATTTTGCACATAGAACATTTAAATGGACTAATGAAGCGAAAGGCAAAGCCGCTGTTCACGTTGTAATAATTGGTTTTGCAAATTACGATACGAATGAAAAATATCTTTTTGAATATGATGATATTAAAGGGGAACCGCATGTCAGAAGAGTAAATAATATTAGTCCATATTTAGTAGAGGGAAGTGATTTGGTTGTTGTAAAAAGAAAAACACCTATATGTAAAGTCCCTGTAATTACTTTTGGAAGTATGCCAAATGACGGGGGTAATCTTTTATTAGATGACGATGAAAAGTTTTGGTTAGTAACATCGAATCCAGCTTCAAAGAGATTTATTAAACCACTTATAAGTTCAAAAGAGTATTTAAATAATGTTAATAAATGGTGCTTATGGTTGAATGATATTGATCCGGCAGAAATAAAGTATTTACCAGAAATAATTAAAAGAGTTGAAAAAGTTAAAAATCATCGTTTAAAAAGTGATAGAGAAGCCACGAGAAGATTAGCAGTCTATCCTGCCTTATTTGGTGAGATAAGACAGCCCAAAACTGATTATCTATTTGTTCCATTGACTTCATCTGAAAATAGGAAGTATATTCCTTTAGATTTAATAAGTAAAAATAAAATTTCTAATAATACTGTTGGCATGATTCCAAATGCAAAAAAATATCATTTGGGTGTTTTACATTCGGAAATGCATATGGCTTGGGTTAAACAAGTGTGCGGAAGAATGAAAAGTGATTATAGATATTCAAACGATATTGTTTATAACAATTACCCTTGGCCGGAAAATCCAACAGATAAACAAATAAAACTCGTCGAAGAAAAAGCTCAAAAGGTTTTAGATGTAAGAAAAGAATTTCCCAATAGCAGTCTTGCAGATTTATACGATCCCTTAACGATGCCGCCTGCATTAGTAAAAGCACATCAGGAATTAGACAAAGCTGTAGATTTATGTTACCGCCCTCAACCATTCCCAAATGAAACTAAGCGTATAGAATTTTTATTTGAGTTTTACGAGAAATATACAAAACCGTTGCTCGTAGAAAAGAGAACTAAAAAGGAGAAATAATGTTGCTGTAACAGCTATTTATAATCCTTGACATTAACAAAATATTTTTACTCTTTTGATTGTGTAAAACTTTTATAAGGGATTTTATATGAAAAGGATAATTTTTTCAGTATTCATTTTTGCTGCGCTTACTGGGTGTAATGATGATAATATTTTAGAGGTTCAGAAACCATTTGAAGTTAAAATCATTTCCCAGGACGGACAGCCCGTTGAAGGTGCAACAATTGAAGGCGGAATAGATTGGGATGCTTACCGGGTTATTACTAATTCTGATGGTAAAGCAATTCTCGGCGAAAAAGCGCTCAAGAGAGGAGCAGTAATTTATAAAACAAATTATCTCCCTATAAGCGTTTCTTCTATTTCTCAAACCACATATACTTTAAGGAAAACCGAAAAACAACTTAAACTAATTGGTGATGTTGTTGGTAAAGCCGTTCGATTCAGGCAAAATGAATTAATAACTATAGACTATCAGGGAAATTATCATCTTTACTCATACAATGATCAATCTGTAACAGAGATATTTACACAACATCTTCACGATTCCGTAAATGCAGTTCCAGAGCACCAACTAATTGGTGATAAACTTTGGTTAGCAACCCATAACAACGGCATTTTTGTTTACTCAATTCAAAATCCATCATCTCCGCAATTATTATTTAGTTTGCCAGTAACAGGTTATTTGGGACCATTTGCAGTAAAGGATTCGTTTTTAGTAGTGGGTGATCGATGGAATCCAGGACCTGTAAGATTTTTTGTTTTTGAACCAAACGGAGATTTTCGCGAAATCTCGAGGGTTCAAAATTATTTTGTTCGTAAAATTACTTTTGTTGGAAACTATTTAATCTTAGTAGGTAATAGTGATTGCCTGCCAACTGTTTTTGATGTAACAAATGTTTTTTCTCCAAGAGTCGTTTTCAACGGACTTGATTGGGAACATCAAACAGGATTTTTTTATAACCAAAATTTAATTTTAATACCCTATAATGCTTACGGAGGTGATAATGCAATACTTGATTACAAAGTGTTGGATTTATCTAATCCTGCTTCACCAACCGCATTAAATACTTTTAGTGCTGATTCCTGGTTGACAGGACTTGCATCCGACAACATAGCGTATGGAAATTATTATTATCATAACCAAACAATTAGTCTATTGGAAGGGAATATCTCAAGCTATTCTTTTAATACTGTTGCTACAGTTTCAGAAGGAACAATAGATGGAATTGGAGGGGCATATCCACCTTACTTTATAATTGGTAATCGCCTCTGGAAGTTGGTTGATAGAAATTGAATATAACTTTGTCTGTTATTAATAAATAGTTATTTAGGATAAGAGATGAAAACTAAAATTATAATTAACATTTCAATTGTGTTGGTAAGTTTTTTCTCTACAACCTTTGCGCAATTTCCTTTAGAAGTCGGAAACCGTTGGGATTATGTTGAAGGTTGGTGGGATGGATCGGGAAATAGCTCAAAGGACACTGTAACGTATACTGTAATCTCCGATACACTTCTGGCAAATGGGAAAGTATATTATAAAGTCATTCCAGAGAATTATTTTTTCTTTAAGCAATTGATGCGTGAAGATTCATTGGGGATTTATTTTTATGATATTTATTGCGATAAAGAATGGCTGTTTTACAGCTACAAATTACCTCTGGGATTATATGTACCAATCGGAAATAATAATTGTGATACAACTGATGCACCAAAAATTTATAAATCAATTGATTCGTCTTCTAATGTATTTGGTCAAACAGTAAGATATATGAAGTTTTCGTATGAAGGCGGAATAGATAATTTTTATACTGCCGGTCTCACACTAGAATATGGTTTTACTGATTGGAGTACAGCAGATTTATACAGAAATTATTACTCGTATTTACTAGGCTGCAAACTTTCTGGAAATGTTTATGGTACGTTGACTTCTGTTAATGAAGAAAATCACCTAATAAATAATTTCACACTTAAACAGAATTATCCCAATCCTTTTAACTCTTATACAAAAATAATGTATGCTTTGCCGGAAAATTTATTTGTAAATTTTAGTTTATATGATTGTTTAGGAAAAACCATAATGGTATTAGTAAATGAAAGGCAAGGTCCAGGCGTATATTCAGTAGAAATTAATGGAATTAGTTTATCAAGCGGTATATATTTTTACAGGTTAATGGCGGGGCCATATATTGAAATAAAAAAAATTGTACTATTAAAATAATATTTGGAAGTTTCGTTAAGAACTATTCAAAAGAAAAGCCGGCATTAAACCGGCTTGCATTTTAATATGGGATTCTGATTTTAGAGCAATTCCAATATGTTGGTATTTGCAACAACATCTGCTCGTTTGCCTTTTTGTTTTCCTTTGGGAGTGTTGGCTTCCATCGTGTAACTTATCTCAAGTCTTGTTTTCGTTCGTGACTTTACCTGGATTCCTTTATCAACATTAAAATAAATTTTGCCTTCTGCAGTGGAAACCGGTTTCTGAAAATTGTAAGCAACATTTCCCTGATTAACTTTGGATTGACCGGAGTACGTAAATTTAATATTGGCATCAACTACAGCTAATCTATCATTATTTAACAGCTCAACACTTTCTAACTTATAAAGATTAACATAATTTATTTGATAAATCATCAACGAGATTGGCTTTTGCTGGATTTGCCAAGTCGAATCTTTATAAACATCTTTTTCCGGAAGTTTGCGTATTATCTGTGTTACCAATGGATTTAAAACACCATTTACTAAATCTTGTTTTATTAAATTTTTATCTTCTGTTGAAATGGTATCAAGAGCACCGCGTTTTTCAAGAAATTTATTTGCAATTTTATCAGTCTTATAAACCTCTAATACTTCACCTTTCTTATTGAATCTTACACCAAAAGGATTGTTGTACAGAGCGTAGAATTCTGCAAATTGTTTTGTCTTCGCAGTATCATTGTCTTTGCCCGCTTCAAAACTAAATATCTGTCCATTTGCAGAAGCATCTAGTTTTAAAGAATTGATTTTCATCTCAACTTCAGCAACACCATCTGCATCGACTTCTTTGACATTAAGATCAAGTATATAAACTACTTTTTGGTTAACCCTGCTTGAGATTGTTGTATCGATAGAAATGGTTTGTGAATTATCTGAAATGGTTGTTAAACGATAAACGAATTTATCACCCTTCTTAAATTTATATTCCATCAAAAATGATTTACCAGATTTATCTATTCCCTGAGTTTTTAGATCGGTGGAATCGAAGGCATATTTTTCTTTATCGCTTAATATTTTTTCCAGCCCATTTTTCTTTTCCCCGCAACTGATCACAAGAATACTAACGAACAAAAACACAAATAATTGTTTTAACATTTTTTCCTCTTTAATAAAGTAAGTATTGATTTCTTTTATTTTTAAACTTTGTTAATTCATATTGCCACGTTGCAAAAATCTTTTCAGGTGTAAGTTTGCTTAATAATTGTTTCCTCAAAATATCACTTCCGGCAAGCCTATCGAATGACTGGTTATTAAATTTAATTTTATCACCATACAATTTAGTAACAACATACAAGAATTTTATACCGAATTTAACTGCCTCAAACTTATTTGGATCAGTTATCCTGATCTTAATTCCGTAACACGCCTGATTTTCAAACTTTGGACTTGTGGCTATTCCTTCAATGTCTTGTGGAATGAAGTTAACTGATTGCAATTCTGCACCTTCAACTTTTAACAAATTAAGTTTATTGATTACATTGTCAGATTTAATAAATGGAGCACCAAATTGCAGAAACGGAAACTTCGTTCCTCTTCCTTCAGATATATTTGTTCCTTCAAGTAAACACGTGCCGGGATAAACTAAAGCAGTTTCCAAAGAGTTGATATTTGGAGAAGGTGAATTCCATTTTGAATAAAACTCATTTGGAAATTCTCTTTTCCAGTTTTTGCATTGAATAACTTTTAGAGAAACATTTTTCCAGCTTGAAATTAATTTCTCACCAACAAAATAATTTGCAAGTTCACCAACCGTCATACCGTGAGTAATTGGTATTTCAGAAATTCCAACAAATGATTTGTAATTAGGATCTAAAACCGGTCCATCAACATAACTGCCGCCAATTGGATTGGGGCGGTCAAGAATTATAACAGGAATATTATTTTCTCCAGCAGCTTCCAAAACATAATACATTGTTGAGATG
Organism: Ignavibacteriaceae bacterium; assembly: GCA_036170275.1. Taxonomy (GTDB): domain Bacteria; phylum Bacteroidota; class Ignavibacteria; order Ignavibacteriales; family Ignavibacteriaceae; genus IGN3. Next base: position 13,446 of record JAVHOU010000188.1, on the reverse strand, counting down.
TAAGTATAAAATCTTGCACCAACATCCTGCATATCAAAAATTAACAAGTCAATATTTTGCAAAACATCTTTTGATGGTTTTTTATCTTTACCGTAAAGTGAAATAATTGGAACTTCTTTATAAAGGTTATTTTTATAATCAACAACTTCACCGGCTTCAGCTAAGCCTTTAAAACCATGTTCCGGAGTAAAGATAGCATTTACTTTTACATTTTTCTGCTCGAGCAAAGCATCAACTAAATGTTTTCCATCAGATAGAAGGGAAGTATGATTACAAATCATGCCCACTTTTTTGCCTGAGATTAGATTTAGATTTTCAGAAAAAAGTACATCGGCACCATTAATTATTTGAGCATTATTAGAAATCGAAAAAAGAAAAACAAAAAGTAGAATTAAAACTCTATTTAAATATTCCTTTTCCATTTTATTTCCTTCCTTCAAAAAAAACAACCTCCAAAGAGGTTGTCCTAAATTTAACGTTGTCACTTCAACCAACGGGAGAAGTCTGTTTCACATACAGATTTCTCACCCGAATAAATTCGGATTCGAAATGACATTATACCAGATTTTCTGGATAATTTTCAATTAACTCTTTGCTTCCAAAAAAGAAAGCAATTTCTTTAGCTGCATTTTCATCTGAATCCGAACCGTGAACAGCGTTGTACTGAACACTTTTTGCATAAAGTTTTCTAACTGTACCTTCTGTAGCTTTTGTAGGATCGGTTGCACCAATAAGTTTTCTATAATCTTCAACAGCATTTTCTTTTTCAAGTGCAATAGGAACGCACGGTCCTGAAGTCATGTATTTAATAAGATCATCATAAAAGGATTTGTCTTTATGAATTTCATAAAATGCTTTTGCCGCTTCTTCAGAAAGCTTTACCATTTTAAGTGCTTTAACTTTAAATCCTGCTCGGCAGATCATTGAAATTATTTCACCAACATGATTATCATTTACTGCGTCAGGTTTAATTATTGCTAATGTTTTGTTACTCAAGTCCACTCCTATTTCTTTTTATTCTTTTTCTTATCAGATTTTTTATGATGTTTTTTTGATTTGTCTTCTTTCTTTTTCTCTTCTTTTTTCTTTGACTTTGTTTTTTCAACTTTAACTGGTCTTACTGTTTTTGTTGCCATTTTTACTACAACTGTTTTCTTAACAACCGGTTTTTTAGCCTTAAGCTTTTCAATTGCCTTTAACATAGTTACACCAATCTCTGCAGGACTTTCAACAACATGGATCCCGGCTTTTTTCATCGCTGCCATTTTCTCTGCAGCAGTTCCTTTTCCACCAGAAATAATCGCACCAGCATGTCCCATTCTTCTTCCAGGGGGTGCAGTTCTTCCGGCAATAAATCCAACAACGGGTTTCTTAACATTTCTCTTGATGAATTCAGCAGCTTCTTCTTCAGCACTTCCACCGATTTCACCAATCATAACTATTCCGTTTGTATCAGGATCATCATTAAACATTTTTATTATATCAATAAATTGTGAACCAATAATAGGATCGCCGCCAATGCCAACACAAGTTGATTGACCGAGCTTCACATCGGATAATTGTTTTACAGCTTCATAAGTTAATGTGCCGCTGCGGGATACAACTCCAATATTTCCTTTTTGATGAATGAAGCCGGGCATAATTCCAACTTTTGCAATTCCTGGTGAGATAACGCCGGGACAATTTGGTCCAACTAAAACAACGTCTTTACCTTTTATTGCATTATGAACTTTTATCATATCATTAGTTGGAATTCCTTCAGTGATGCAAATGATAACTTTTATTCCTGCACCTGCGGCTTCCAAAATTGCATCCGCAGCAAATGCTGGCGGCACAAAAATTATAGATGAATTTGCTTTTTGAACTTTTACAGCTTCTGCAACTGTGTTAAAGACAGGGATGCCTTCAAATTTGGTCCCGCCTTTTCCGGGTGTAACGCCGGCAACTACTTTAGTTCCGTATTCAAGCATTTGAGTTGTGTGGAAAGAACCTTCACCACCAGTAATTCCTTGAACTACAAGTCGAGTATTTTTATCGATAATGATTGCCATAAATTTTCCTTCAATAAAATAAATTTTGTGAACAAAAATAAGGAAATTCTTTATTATATGTTAAATTTTACAGTGCTAAATGTGCAATGAATACTTCTAATGGAATTTCTAAAAATTTAATTCTTGATTAAGTTGAATTGAAAGTTTAATTTTCTATTAAACTTAAAGGTAAAAAATGTTAAATACTCAAGATAATTTTGGAAACTCGAGAAACTTAAAAAATCTGAGTTTGCAAGAGAAGATTCTTTTGGTTCAGGATATTTGGGATGATATAAGCAGTTCTCAAGAAAACATTACCATTTCTGATGATCAAAAGAAAGAACTTGAATTAAGGCTAAGCAATTATAAGCTTAAACCTCAAGATGGTAAAAATTGGAATATCGTTCGTGAAGAGATCAAGTCTAAGTTATGAACCGTGAAATTATTGTTAGACCAGAAGCTGAACTTGATATTCTTGAAGCATCAAAATGGTATGAAAATAATTTGAAAGGACTTGGGGAAAGGTTTTTAAATAGTATTGATTTTGCACTCCAATCCATTCAAAATAATTCTGAAGCGTTCCCAAAAGTTTATAAAAAGATTAGGAGAATTTTATTAAAGAAATTTCCATTTGGAATATTTTATTTAGTTGATGAAAATAAAATTGTTATTGTTGCTGTTTTTCATGCTAGTAGAAATCCAAAACACTGGAAGGGGAGAATTAAATAGTTTTATACCCAATCAAGTGCATAACTTCTGTTTTGCCCATCTGGAAAGGCTCTTCTTCACCAAAAATAAATCCAAGATTTTTATACCACCCGAGTGCTTTTACATTTTGTTTCATCACTCCAAGCCAGGCTCTGCTAAACTGTTTTTGCTTTGCGATTCTATATGCCTCATTTAGAAGTTTTTTACCAAGACCAAAACCTTGATATTCTGGTAAAACGTATAAAGATGAAACGAAGAATTTTTTGTTGATATGATCTTCAAATAATTTTAGCCAACCTGCAGGAACTGAATTAACTTCTGCAATTATTCCTTTTGAAAATGGATCGTTTAAGATTTCGATTAACCTGTCTTCGCTGTAATAGTTTTCAAAATGGGTTAGAATATCTTGTTCGGGAATAAATGTGTAAGTGTTTTTCCAAGTAGCTAATAATATATTCTTAACGATGGTGAAGTCATCTCTTGTCCAATTGCGCAGAGTAATTTCAGTTTGTGATTTCATTTTGAATTAGGATTGCTAACTGAAATATTTTTTCTTCTTCAAATTGTTGTGCTAAGATTTGCAAACCAATTGGAAGATTATCCGAGTTTTTTCCAATTGGAATATTCACCCCAGGAATGCCGGCAAGGTTTGCTGATGTTGTGTAAATATCACTCAAATACATCTGCAATGGATCATCAGATTTTTCTCCAATCTTAAATGCAGTGGTTGGAGTTGTCGGAGTAATCAATAAATCCACTTCAGAAAATACTTTATCAAAATCTTCTTTAATTAATCTTCTTACTTTTTGTGCTTTACGATAGTAGGCATCGTAATAACCCGAAGATAAAACATAAGTACCAAGCATTATTCTTCGTTTTACTTCTTTGCCAAAACCTTGTGTGCGGGAGTTTAAATACATTTCTTTAAGATTAGAATAATCATCCGCTCTAAAGCCGTAACGCGCGCCATCAAATCTTGCAAGGTTAGAGGATGCTTCTGCAGTTGTTAAAATGTAATATGTTGCAATTGTGTATTCTGTCATTGGAAGAGAAACTTCTTTGATTTCATAACCTTCAAGTTTTAATTCATCAACAACATTCAAGATTGCAGTTTTAATTTCTTCATCAAGTCCATCAGCAAAATATTCTTTTGGGATCCCAATTTTTAATTTCTTATTGTTTGAAAGTGATAGAGAATAATTTGGGATTACTTTTTCAACCGAAGTAGAATCCTTTAAATCTTTACCGGAAATAACTTCCATTACCAAAGCAGCATCTTCAACATTTTTAGCAAATGGTCCGATTGTATCGAATGATGATGCAAATGCTGTTAAACCAAATCGGGAAACTCTTCCGTAAGTTGGTTTCAATCCATACACTCCGCAAAATGCTGCAGGTTGGCGAATTGAACCACCTGTATCTGTACCGAGAGAAACATCACAAAGATTTGCCGCAACTGCAACGGCAGAACCGCCGCTTGATCCGCCAGGAACTCGTGTTTTATCGGCAGGATTTAAAACATTTCCAAAAGCAGAATTTTCATTTGATGAACCCATTGCAAATTCATCGCAGTTGGTTTTGCCTAAAATGATTGCATCTTCATCAATAAGTTTTTGAACTGCTGTTGCCGTATAAAGTGAAGTAAAATTTTTTAAGATGTTTGAAGAGCAGGTGAGAGGATGATCTTTGTAAGCGAGAACATCTTTAATTGCAATAACCATTCCTGCTAATTTGCCAGAAGAATTATTTTTTATTTTTTGTTCAATTGTTTTTGCGGATTGAATTACTTCATCAGCAAAGACAAAGTTGAAAGCATTTAACTCCTTTTGATCTTCTATGTTTTTTAGAAAATGATTTACGTTTTCAACCAAGGTAAACTTGCCTGATTTTATAAGCTCTAATTTTTCTTTATAGTTTTTGTAGAAAATCATTTTCAAAGAATTTATTATTCAATTTAAAAAATAGATTCCCGCTTTCGCGGGAATGACAAAATGAAAGTTCAAAAGTAACTTAGGAGATTCCGAAATCAATTCGGAATGACAATACTAGATAATTCTAATTAAGACTTGTCTGTCTTTTTTACTTCGTCGTCAGTTTTTTTGATTTCTTCTTCAACATCTTTTAAGGATTTTTTGAATTCCTTCATACCTTTACCTAAACCCTGAGCGAGTTCAGGAATTTTCTTTGCACCGAATAATAATAGTATGACAAGTACAATCAGGATTATTTCGCCTGCGCCTAAATTTCCAAACATAACTTCACCTTTAGTTTAATATATAATTAGCTATCGATTTAAAAATTTGCTGCCCATCAATTCTGCCAAGAGTTGGATCGCAAGCTCTTTCAGGATGCGGCATCATTCCCATTACGTTACCGTTTTTGTTTACGATTCCTGCAATATTCAATTGAGAACCATTGGGATTACTTTCATCATTAATATTTCCATCTTCATCAGAATATCTAAAAAGTATTTGCTTGTTCGCTTCAAGTTCTTTCAACAAATCTGAATCAGCAAAATAATTTCCCTCACCGTGTGCGATTGGTATCTTAACAACTTTTTTATCAGAACTAATCTCGCTTGAAAAAATTGTTTCTCTATTCTCAACAGAAAGATAAACATCTTTACAAGCAAACTTAAGGGAATTATTTCGTATCATAACTCCGGGCAATAAACCCGCTTCCAATAAGATTTGAAATCCGTTACAGATACCAATTACAATTCCGCCTTTATTTGCAAAACTGATAACCGAATTCATAATTGGAGAAAATCTTGCAATAGCACCTGTGCGAAGATAATCGCCGTAGGAAAATCCGCCTGGTAAAAGAATAACGCTGCTTTGCTTTAAGTCTGTGTCTTTATGCCAGAGGAATTCAACATCATAGTTAAGAACTTTGCGTAAAGAGTAATAGGCATCGTGATCGCAATTGGAGCCTGGAAAAACTACTACGCCAAACTTTAAGCTCATTTTACTTCTTCTCCCGAAGGAATCCATTCGGACAAAGTAAATTCAAAATCTTCCATAATTGGATTTGAGAGAAGCTTTGAGCAGTAAAGATTCACTTCTTTTTCTGCTGCGATCCGATCCGTAACGTCAACATCAAACTCAATAAGTTTTCCGATACGAGTGTTTTTAATATTTGATATACCAAGATGTTTTGCACCCTTTTCAACTGCCACACCTTGAGGATCTAAAATAGATGGTCTTCGTTTTATTAGAACTGTAGCTTTAAACACTTTTTACTCAGGTTTTTTATTTGAGAAATACTTAAAAATTTGACGAAAAATACCGAATACAATCATGAAAACAAAAATGAAAAACAATCCCTTAACTGTGTAGAAAATTAAAACTATTAGTGCAATTAAATATGCAACATAAAGTAAAGGATTCTTTTTCATCTCAATTAAGGAAAACTTTGGAAGAGTATCATACTTTACTTTGCTGACCATCAGAAATGATACAAGTAAGACCATAGGAATTATAAAAATCTTTAGTTCTTCCGGATATCCATCTTTATAAAAAGACAAGTTGAAACAAACAATTAAAAGTGCGGCAGATGGAATTGGTAATCCAGTAAAATAAGATTTATCAAATCCCACAAGTTGAACGTTAAATCTTGCCAGACGAAATCCACCAGCAATAAGCGGAAGTGAACTTATGATAACGCCAAAAGTTTCAAACTGATAGAAATAAGTTGTGTACAGTAGAAATGAAGGTGCAGCGCCAAAACTAATGACATCGGAAAGTGAGTCTAACTCAATACCAAGTTCACTGCTGGATTTTGTAAGGCGAGCCATAACACCATCAAGCGTATCAAAAATTGCAGCGATAATTATCAGCCAACCAGCGTAAGTAAAATTTCCCTGGCTTGCGCTGATGATCGAAAAAAAACCGCTGAACATGTTCATTGCGGTAAATAAATTCGGTATTATAGATGGTGTTACTCTAAAACGATTCATTGATCAATATTCAAAAAGAATTGTTTCCCCGGCAGTAACATTGTCGTCTTTTTTAACGTTTACCTGCCACTCAATGGGAACAATAATATCAACACGACTTCCAAATTTAATCATACCAAATCGATTTCCAATGTTTACTGTGTCTCCAACTTTAAGATCACAGATAATTCTTCTTGCAACAAATCCTGCTATTTGCGTGAATAAAACTTTTCCCGCAGAACTTGTAATACCAATTTCAGTTCGTTCATTTCGTTCGGAAGCTTTGTCTTCAAAAGCGGCGATGTACTCACCTTTAATATATTTTAGATAATCAACTTTGCCGGAAATTGGGATTCTGTTTACATGAACATTTAAAGGTGACATAAATATCGAAACTAATTTTGCTTTGCTTTTCAAAAATTTATCATCCAACACTTCTTTTACAAATAAAACCCTTCCATCGGCTGGGGACACAACTATGCTATCTTTTTTAGGAGTCTTTCTTTCAGGATCACGAAAGAAATTTAACGTAAATATGATTAGGAAAACTGAGAGAAGTATTAAAGGAATTCTGACAAAATTGTTATTAACTAAAATGCTTATAACGATTAGGATAAAAACTACAACGAATACGATCCCAATTGTATTGTAGCCATATTTAGTGAACATTATTTAACGCTCGCAATATTGAAAAGATGTTCAGTATACTTTTTTACTTCTAATGCTGATGAAAGTTTGTAAGGGTTTGTCCATTTAATCGATTCATCCTTTGGAAAAATCTTTAAACTTGCCGGAGTAAAATCACCGATTAGTAAAATTTTATCTTCCTGTTTCCCAAAGTGACAGGAAACTTCACCTAAAATTTCATTTCTTCTCTCAAAAAATGATTTCAGAACCGCATTAATTTTTGAACAAATACGGATGATCATTTTCATATCTTCTGAGTTACATAAATCAAAAGCGATTAAATGACTTTCACTAATTGCACTTTCTTTTCCTAATCCATAATGAAACTCAAAAATGGGAAGAGTTAGTTCTGATCCTTCTTTCAGATTAAAAATCTTTGCATTCCTTTTATCAGCGGCGTTCAAAATTTTTACTCTGAAAGGATATTCTTTGTTTGATATAAATTTTAGTGAGTTTTCAGAATCTTTTCTGTGGAAAGCGATTGGGATATGATATTCTTTTAAGTAATCAAAGAAAAATGCATTGGTTAGGGCAACCTTTTTTCCCATATCCTTTACTTTAACTTTTTTATCCTCGTTGATAATGAAACTATCTTGATATTCGATTACTTGATAATTTCCTTCATCAAACGGGATGTCATTTTTTTTTATAGTTTCTACCATTTCACCTCGACTTTATAAATTTTAGTTACTAAAATTCAGGGCAGAAATTAGGCATATTAAATATATAAAGTCAATCGTTTATATTATATTTAGCTTCCAAATTAAGAAAAAATCAATTAGAAGGAGAGTTTTATGAAAGGCGGAATGCAAGGAATGCTTAAACAAGTGCAAAAAATGCAGGCCGAGATGCAACGTGTACAAGGTGAATTAGCAAATAAAACGGTTAGTGAAGAGGCTGGCGGCGGAATGATCAAAGCTACAGCCAATGGAATGAAAGAACTTGTTTCGATTGAAATTGATGCACAAGTTATAAATTCTGAAGAAAAAGAAATATTAGAGGATCTGGTTGTAGCAGCTGTAAACAAAGCTTTGCAATCAGCTAACAAAATGGCTGAAGATGAAATGGCTAAAGTCACTAAAGGAATGATTCCTCCAGGCTTAAACATTCCGGGGTTTTAATATTGCAAATAGCTGAACCACTTTTAATTGCGATCGAAGAGTTGAGCAAACTTCCCGGGATAGGGAGGAAAACCGCACAGCGCCTTGCCTTACAAATCATAAAAAATCCACAAGATTCTGTTGATAAACTTGTTAAAGCTATTGCGGATTTAAAATCAAAGTTACATTTCTGTGTGAGATGTTTTAATCTTACTGAAGAAGATTTATGTGAAATTTGTAAAAGTGTAAAACGCGATGTATCAAAAATTTGTGTTGTTGAAGAAGCCAGCGATGTTATAGCGATAGAAAAAACAAATGAATATAACGGATTATATCACGTGCTCGGTGGTGTACTTTCTCCGTTATCAGGAATTAGTGGAAATGATTTAAAAATAAAAGAACTTCTAAAAAGATTTGAAAAAGAAAATATTCAGGAAATAATTTTGGCTTTAAATCCTGATACTGAAGGTGAAACTACTTCACTTTATCTTGCCAGATTAATTAAACCTTTAAATATTAAAGTTACGCGAATTGCAAGAGGAATTCCTATTGGTGGTGATTTAGAATTTGCAGATGAAGCAACGGTTGGAAGAGCTATGTTAAACAGAATTGATGTATGAAATCAGAATGGTTTAAAGACTGGTTTAATACAGAAGAATATTTAAACGTTTATAAGCATCATAATGAAGCCGATGCTGAAGATCACATAAAACTAATTCTTGATAATGTTTCGATTCCCGGCGATGCTAAAATTCTTGATATGGCTTGCGGCTCAGGCAGGCATGCTATTTTACTTGCCAGAAAAAAATATAATGTAACTGCTGTTGATCTGAGTGAAAATCTTTTATCAATTGCAAGACAAACTTCTGAAGTAGAAAATCTCGCTATCAATTTCATTCATTCAGATATTCGAAATTTCAACTCAATTAAAAAGTATGATCTTATCTTAAACCTATTTACTAGTTTTGGATATTTTCAAACAGATGAAGAAAATTTTTCCATCCTCAAAAAAGCTTACGATCTTTTAAAAGTTAATGGTTATTTTGTTTTAGATTACTTTAATTCTAAATTTTTAATTGACAATCTGGTTGAGTTTTCAACAGAAGTAATTGACGGCGGAATAATTTCCCAGCAAAGAAGTATAAAAGATTCGCGCATTGTTAAAAAAATATTAATTGATAAAAAAGATGAACATAGCGAATATGAGGAATCCGTTAGAATGTTTTCAAAAGATGAATTGACAAACGAGCTAATAAATATTGGGTTTGATATTTACAGAACATTTGGTGATTTTTTTGGTAACGAATTTAATCCTCATAGTTCACCAAGACTGATATTGATTTGCAAAAAATGAATAAAATAATTTCCATATTTATTATTTCAATCTCTATGGTTTCCTGTGATCTTTTTTCAACACGCGATAGTGAAAAGCCAAATGAATCAAAATCAAATTTCCAGCCGTCTGTAGAAAAAGAAATAGTAATTGAAAATCTTAAGAACTCGTTGATTGACAAAAACGCTGAGAATTACATTGCCTGTTTTGTGGATACACTTTTGGCTCAAAAAAAATTTTCATTTTCAGCCTCAAGTGAAGCAACTATAAATTATCAAATATTTCTTCAAGGCTGGGGAATAAATGAAGAACAGAGATATATTAAAAGTGTTTTTAATAAAGTCCCTAAAGAATTCCCAATTTCCTTAACTCTGAGTGACGAAAGTTACACTAATTTAGGCGGTGATAGTCTGATTTATTCAGCTACATATTTCTTAAGCATACCTGCTTTATTCGGGGATAGCGGTACATCAAACTATAGCGGTATTTTACAATTTAATATGCTCCGGAATAGCAGAGCATTGTGGGCAATATATTATTGGAAAGACACTAAAAGTCAATCTTTGCCAAGCTGGAGTGAATTAAAAGGCAGCTTCTATTAATAAAAAAATAGTCATATCGTCAATCATTATTTTAACTTTTATAGGTTGTACAAATCCTTTTGCTCCAAGATATGATGAAAATTTTCAGGATAATAAACCACCAGTTTCAGATCAGAAAGATATAGAAGGTATTTTTCAGAATTTTCAGTATGCTTATACATTTAAAGACACTACAATTTACGGCGGGCTTCTCTCAAATGATTTCACTTTCACTTATCGTGATTACGATCAAGGGTTTGATGTAACCTGGGGAAGAGATGAAGAGATGCGAACTACTTTTGGATTATTTGAGAATTCACAAAGACTGGATCTAATCTGGAATAATATTGTATTGATAACTATCGATTCTCTTTCAGCTAACATCGTTAGAAGTTTTAATCTTAGTATTACTTTTAATCCAACTGATGTTGTTAGAGTTGATGGAAGAGTTAATCTTTCTTTGGAAAAAGATATTAAAACTCAAGCATGGAAAATTAATCGTTGGATTGATGAATCCAATTTTTGATAATTAATTTAAGGCACCAATGATTTTATTCTGGTTAAAAGAAGCATTTAAACTTATTGGACGATCTAAGTTTTCTTTTCTTCTTGCATTAATCTCAATTACTCTTTCAGTAATTCTGATAACTGTATCTGTTTTTATTATTCGTTCATCAAATTATTTTGAACAGCAAATAAAGCGAAGTATTGTAATTAGTGTTTTCTTAAAAGATAATCTAACTGAACAAAATGTTGACACCAGCAAGCAGGAAATAAGTCAGCAAAAATTTATTGCATCTTTTGATTATATAACTAAGGATAAAGCAGCAGAGATATTTATTAAAGAAACTGGCGAGGATTTTAGAAGAATTCTAGATTACAATCCGCTGCCCGCTTCATTTAATATAAAATTAAAAGATGAATACTCCAGCAGTGATTCTATAAAAAAAATTATCAAACAATTATCGGGATATAATTGGTGTGGTGAAGTTGTATTCAGGCAGGATTTTTATCACAAGGTTTTATCCTATATAGATCAAGCTAAGATTTATGTTTTTACAATTACAGGATTAATACTTTTAGTTTCACTTTACCTTGTTTATAGTACTGTAAGATTAATTCTTAATTCTAAATATTCAGAATTAGAAACGATGAAGTTTGTTGGCGCAAAACTATCAACCATAAAAATGCCCATAATACTTAATAGCGCAATTACAGGTTTGTTTGCGGGAATAATTTCTTTGGGTATTGTATTAGCTGTTTATTATTATTTGAGAGAATATTTCACTTCAATTGATCAGATAATAATTAATAGATACGAATTTATAGTTATGCTTTTAGTTCTTGGTCCGGTTATAGGGATAATAGTTACTATTATATCATTAAGAAAAATTTCTCTAAAAATTTAAATTGATATTTATATTACTTCTAAAATTAAAATTGAATTATTAACTTTACACTCAACAAAACATTAACGGTTAAAGATTGTATAAAATAAATTTATTTTTGATAGTTTTCAGTCTCTTCATAACCTCCTATATTTTTGCCCAAATCCTACCATCATATCCAGAAAGATCAGTTACAGATAGCACATATATCCAAACATCTGTAACGCAGGTTTCAGAAGGTGCCATAGAACCTGATTTTTATATTGTTGGACCAGGCGATAAAATTTTTATTTCAATTAGCGGGATTGAAGAAGCTGTTTATAATCTGATGATAAATCAGGAAGGATATTTGTACATCCCAAAAGTCGGTGGAGTAGATTTAAGAAATAAAACATTAGCTGAAGCTAAATCGATAATCTTAACTCGTTTGCAAAAAAGTTATAAGAACGTTGAATATTTTATAAGCTTAAGTGATTTTCGGAAAATAAGAGTTTCATTGGTAGGGGATGTAAAAAAACCTTCAACTTATATAGTTACATCAAACTCTCGCCTAATTGATCTGCTAAAAATGTCATACGGACTAACAGTTACATCAGATTTCAGAAATATAAAAATTAATTCTAAAGATGGCAGCAAGAATAATTATGACTATTTAAGCTTTTTAAGGTTAGGTGATTTTTCTCAGAATCCATTTTTAAAAGATGGTGATGTAATAATTATTGATCGTATTAATAAAATGATAACGATCAATGGTCTAGTTAAATATCCTGCTCATTATGAGTTTAAAGAAAATGAAACACTGGCATCAATAATAAATTTAGCTGGAGGATTATTATTTAATGCCAGAAAAGATTCAATTGAGTTAATCCGATTTGCCGAGGATAGTAAAACTCAGTTCAGTAAATACTATACTTATGATTACATACAGAATAATTTAATACCTTTATTTAATGGAGATCAAGTTTTAGTAAGAGAGCTTCCGGAATTTTTCATCCCTCAATATGTTACTATAAACGGTAAAGTTCGTTATCCAGGTTTTTATAAAATTATTAAAGATAAAACAAAGTTAACGGAGATAATAAAAGAGGCTGGTGGCTTTCTTGAGGATGCTTCATTGGCTGATGCTACTCTTAGTCGTACCGATGTTGAAACTAAAAAAGATCCTGAGTTTGAGAGAATTAAGTTAATCCCGCGCGCCGATATGACGGACGATGAGTATGATTATTACAAATCCAAATCAAGGCAGCGATCCGGAAAAGTTGTTACAGATTTTGAAAAGTTGTTTAAAGAAAATATCCTTTCCGAAGACATCATTTTACGCACTGGAGATGAAATAAATGTACCCGAGAAGAAAAATTACATAACGCTTATCGGGCAAGTTGTTAATCCCGGTAATATAATTTACCAGCCGGGTTTAAAAGTTGAAGACTATATTCAATTAGCTGGTGGTTTTAGTTGGCGAGCGCTGGAAAATGATGTGCGTGTTGTTAAGGTAAATACCGGTGAATGGATTGATTCGGATGATATCGATCAATTAGAACCAGGTGATACAATTTGGATTCTAGAAAATCCTCCGGGACCAAAATTCTGGAGTGTGTTTACAACTTCACTTTCAGTTTTAGGGCAGGTTGCGGCTGTTATTGCTGCAACAGTTGCTGTTATAATTGCAACAAGGTAAAAAA
>JAVHOU010000187.1:0-2066 GCA_036170275.1 Ignavibacteriaceae bacterium | reverse complement strand
GTGAGCTGGGTTCAGAACGTCGTGAGACAGTTCGGTCCCTATCCTATGCGGGCGCAGGATACTTGAGAAGGGTCGCTTCTAGTACGAGAGGACCGAAGTGAACGTATCTCTAGTGCACCAGTTGTCACGCCAGTGGCATCGCTGGGTAGCTATATACGGTTGTAATAAGCGCTGAAAGCATCTAAGCGCGAAGTACGCTTCAAGATTAGGTATCCCTTCCGTAAGGAACTAAAGACTCCTCGTAGATGACGAGGTTGATAGGTTGCAGGTGTAAGTGTAGTAATACATTCAGCCGAGCAATACTAATAGGTCGTGAGGCTTATCCATTTAAATTTTTATATACAGATTTAATACTCTCTTACAGGCTCACTCTTTCATTTTTTCATTTTATTTTTTAGATGTTGAAATAATCCGCCTTTGGCGGACAGCACAAGGTTTAAATTTTGGTGGTTTTAGCCTGGGTGTTACACCTCTTCCCATTCCGAACAGAGAAGTTAAGCCCCAGCACGCCGATGGTACTGCATGCGCAGGTGTGTGGGAGAGTAGGTCGCTGCCAAGATTTATTTTAATCCCGATCTTTGATCGGGATTTTTTTTATCTATTCATATTCTAACTTCTTAGTTTTGAAAATCTTTTAATCTTTTATATTTCATTTAAAAGAACTCTTTGATTTAGATTTATTTTTTTACGTGTTTATATACTATTTATGATAGATAATTGATTTATTATTTTAGATGAGATGCATTTATTATTTATCAGTTTAATTTAAAATCCATTTTTTATGTCTTCAGAAGAGATAATAAAATCTAAAATCTTATGTTATCATTGCGGAGATATCTGTAAAGATAAATCAATAGAAATTGAGGATAAATATTTTTGCTGTTCAGGTTGTAAAACAGTTTATGAAATATTAAATCAAGGTGAACTATGTTCTTACTATAACTTTGAACAGAATCCTGGTATTTCGCCAAAAAACTTAGAATTTAAGAGATTTGACTATTTGGATGATCAATTAACCATAAACAAGTTATTAGATTTTCAAGATGAGAAAATTTCAAAGATCACTTTCTTTATTCCACAAATGCATTGCAGTTCCTGTATTTGGTTACTTGAAAACTTATTTAAATTAAATCCTGCAATTACTAAATCCACTGTTAATTTTGTTCGCAAAGAACTAACTATAAAATTTCTTCACGAAAAAATATCCCTCAAAGAAGTTATAATTCTGATTTCATCAATCGGATATGAACCGCAAATAAATCTTGATACTGCTGAAAAGAAGCTACCGGTAAAATCGAATAAAAGCCTTTATTATAAAATTGGTGTAGCAGGTTTTTGTTTTGGTAATATTATGTTATTCAGTTTTCCTGAATACTTCTCAATTACGGTTTCAGATAATTTGCTTAAAACTTTTTTTGGATACCTCAACCTTCTCCTATCACTTCCAGTTTTCTTTTACTCGGCATCGGATTATTTCAAATCTGCTTATAAAGGATTACGCAAAAAAATAATAAATATAGATGTTCCACTATCGCTTGGAATATTAGTACTTTTTATTCGAAGTGTGTATGAACTGCTGGTACTTAATCAAGCAGGATATTTTGATTCATTAGCCGGTTTAGTTTTCTTTCTTCTTATCGGAAAAGTTTTGCAGGAAAAAACTTATGATGCAATGAATTTTGAGAGAGATTATAAAGCTTATTTCCCTCTCTCGGTTACTATCAAACAGAATGAGGTTGAAAAATCTATCCCGGTTTCTAATTTGATGATTGGAAATCGAATTATCATAAGACAGAATGAAATTGTACCCACAGATTCGATATTAATAAATGGAGATGGTTTAGTTGATTACAGTTTTGTGACTGGTGAATCAAATCCAATACATAAAGTAAGCGGAGAAATGATTTATGCAGGAGGCAGACAAAAATCCGGATTGATAGAACTAGAAGTTATTAAAGAAGTATCGCAAAGTTATTTAACGCAGCTTTGGAATAATGACACGTTCAATAAAAAATCAGATAGCCAGTTTACAAATTTCTCAAACTCCGTTAGTAAATATTTTACAA
>JAVHOU010000186.1:0-35575 GCA_036170275.1 Ignavibacteriaceae bacterium | reverse complement strand
CCGTCATCATTCGTCAAGAAATTGTGCTGTTCATCATGGGTGGGGTGTTTGTGGCCAAAGATGTCGCCGAAGGGCTGGCAAATTTGAATCTAGGCATACTCAAACGCGCAGGGACGGATTTTGTCGGAGCCGCCGTGCTGGTGCAAAACTATATGGTCAGCAACGCCACTTATAGGCAATCGCTAGGTTTTAGGTTTAACTGGCTGCAGGCTAAATTAACAAATTATTTACGTCCGTTTATTCACACTCTTTATGTTAAAGAAAAATATGGTGAACTTGTTCTGAAATATCGACTTAAAAAAAATATTAATGGTAACATCTTATTATATAAAAAGTTTTGGAATTTCAATGATGATAATACAGTAATGGATCTTGTCCCTGTTGTTTTAGTCTATACGGATTTAATGATAACAGGTGATGAAAGAAATATTGAAACAGCTAATTTAATTTATGAGAGAGAAATTGCTCGATATATCAAGTAAAATAGATCCCTTCACTCTTGATGTTTTAACACTTGTATCTAAAACTGCAGCTTCTCTCGGCTTGGATTTCTTTGTTATTGGTGCTTCTGCTCGCGATATTTTATTTAAGTTGGTTTATAACATCAATATCTATCGCGGAACTAATGATATTGATTTTAGTGTTAGAGTACGCAATTGGAATGATTATAATAAATTAAAAGATAAACTTTTACTTGATGGTTTTTCTGCTTCTAACATTATTCATAAGTTTTCTTACAAATCCATTCCCGGTATAGATATTATTCCTTTCGGTAAAATTTCTATTAACTCACAATCTATCACTTGGCCTGATCAGCAGACAAAAGAAATGAGCGTTTTGGGCTTTGAAGAATGTTATTCTGATTCAGAATCAGTAATTATTAATGATAAGCCAAATATTTTTGTTAAAGTTGCATCAGTTCGGGGACTTGTAATTATGAAATTGATTTCCTGGAAAGATGGTTTTCCTTCTCGTGCACGTGATGCTAACGATATACTTTTTATAATAAAAAATTATCTGAGTGCTGGAAATGAAGAAAGATTATTTAAAGAAAATAATGATTTGATTAATGATGATTTTGATTTTGAATTGACTGGTGCAATTTTACTTGGTCGTGATATAAGTAATTTAGCTAATAAAAAAACTTTATCATTTCTTAAAAATTTACTTGATACTGAAATTAAAAATGATATTGATTCAAAATTTGTTCACGATATGATTAGTGGGAAGATAATCTCAGATAAATATGATACAACTAAAAAATATACATTAAAGTTAATTGAAAATTTGCGTCTTGGAATGACTTAATCAGTATTTAAAAATTCTTCCAACATTCATTGTCGGGCTGTGTGTTTGCTTGCCTCGTCGAAGACGGGACAAACACTATCCAGCAAGTTTACTTTTGTCACCCTGAGCGGAGACGAAGGACGAAGTAACTTCCCATCTTCCATAAACCATCAAACATTAACCATCGTATCCGCTTTTGCCATTAGCTTCATTCCCTCATCCGTTCCATTTCGTTTCTCGATAGCTACACAGCCCAAGTTTTAGCTATTCGTGAAGCAGGCGTCCCGTCTTTTTTATTTTTATTTGCTTCGGGACACCTGCTGCACTCATCTTGTTTTGCTATTCCGCTATCGCTGCACTCCATTGCACTACTTCGATACATTCAGCTAAACGCACAGTTTGCTGTTTAATAAGCTACGTTGAAAAAAGCTTGTGTGTTTTTTGCATTTAGCTACAAGCTTTTTACAACTCCGCTAAATAAACTAATCCCGCAAACTTAAAAGCTAACATTGTCATTCCTAAATGTTTTCACTTAACAATATGCATTGATAATTGAGCATTATAAATTATATCAACTTGCTTCCCTGTCCGCCTGTGGCGGAATAACCCCGATAAATCGGGGTCAGCCCTATTGATTACTCTTTATTATCATCTTATCGAAAAAATTTAGGACACAACCCCCTGCACTTAAACCTGCCTGCCCCTATGGGGAACTTGAACACAATCAGAACAGTATTTTGCGTCTTAAGGATTACATTTTTCATATAGGCTCAGCTTAGTATTGGACAGCCAGTGTTACATAAGAAACATTATAGTACAAACTATTCTTTCTAACCTTCCCTATGTATTTCTTTCGACCGTCCTATAATGTTGGCTTATGTAAACTCGGCACGAATCATAATCAGTTCATCATTACATTTGTATAAATCCACACTGCAGATAAAACTTTCGCTCAGGGTGGCGCCCGCCCACCGCACACCCATTCGCTTTTATTATAAGTTTTCTCATAGTATTTTTATAATAGATTTAATTAAGGATTTAGATATGAAAAAGTCTTTCCTAATATTGTCTTTCTTATTTATTAGCATTTTCTTTTTTTTTAGTTGTGCCACACCATACAGTAGCGATGGCTTTATGGGTGGGTTTTCTGAGACTCAATTAGATGAGAATGTTTTTCGAGTTCATTTTCGTGGCAATGGTTATACAAGCAATGAAAAAGCATCTGATTATTCATTATTGCGTTGTTCAGAGGTATGTCTTCAATCAGGTTTCAGCTATTTTATAATTACTTCAAGCGATGAAAAATCTGAATCTTCTTCATATACTACACCTTCTACATCAACCACAAAAACGCGTGTTAATGTATACGGCAATTCAGCCTACGGCAATTCAAAAACAACTACTCAAGGTGGTCAAACTTACTATATATCTAAACCCAGTGCCACTAACTTGATAGTTTGTTTTAAGGAGAAACCAGAGGTCGATGCTTTAGTTTATAATGCAAAATTTATTTTGAAATCAATTAAAGAAAAATATAATATTCAATAATTATTATCTTTTAATTTTTATTCTGTCATTTGTTATTCAATTAAATGCTGAAGTCCCCTTCACTCAAATTATACCTCCTCATAAAATACTCTTTCGTAAACTTAACTCCCATCTCAGTTAGCAATTTGTCTCTTTCCGCACTTTCCTCAATCACAGTATCCTTTAACGTCAATCGTATCTTTGGTTTTGGTATCTTTCCATAATTCACCTCACAGTAATAATCAATAATTTTATTCAGTGATGCTTCAACAAGTTTCTTGTCACTCGTTCCCAAAAAAGAAAACATCTCTTTATGTATCTCACTGGATTTATACGAACCTGTTTTCTCAACCTCAGTTGTCAGCGTAACAGTCAATACCGCTTTGCTTATTTCTTTGTTGTGATAGCTTACTAAATTTTCATACAATTGCCCTATATCGTATTGCGGACTCTCTTTTAACTCAATCCCCAACGCTTCATCAAATACCGTAATGTTATCAACCACCATCTGCTTAAGCTGTTCCAAAAACTCAGTCTTTTGTGTAGCAGTAAAAGTATTAGGATAACGCCCAATCAAATAAGGCATTCCATATCTTTCCATCATCAACTGCCAATATTCAATGCCGCCCTTCTTCAATTGAACAGCCCAGTAACACCGGCTCAAAATTCTTTCACCATAAGGATTTGTAAATGACGGCTTATGCTGCGTAAGTATAAATTTGTAAGGTGGTAATTTTTCACCTGCTTCATTTAAGTAATAACCATACTTGTATTTTCTTAAACGTAATTCATTATTCTTATCAAATATGAACCACTCCTGCGGCTTATCTAAAATATCAACAGGTAAAAGCAATCCATTTTTCTTTTGCCAGTTAATCTCCATAACAGAATAACCAAAAAATATTGCATCCATCATATCGGATATTATTTCGTCAAGTGGTAATGCCTTAAATATTTCTTTTATTTCATCTATCACTTTGTCCTGTGCACTTCGTTCAGCAACTAATTCCCAATCCATTTGCATTACCTGCATTTTTCTTTGCTGTATCGTAGCCATCAAATGAGGATCAAGTAATAAATCTCTATATATTTGAAAATCATAATCATTATCTATCAATATCTGATCTGGATCAGGCAAGAATGAATAAAATTTATTCTGTTCAAACCTATCCCTTGTAGCTATTTCAGTTGTTAACGTCCCCATTTATTTACTCCCAGTTACTAAAAAATATTCTTAAACAAAATCTCCTCCCTTTTCGGGGAGGAGTGTCCCGTCCTATCGGGACGAAGTGGGGCTTATTTCCTAAACTTCCAGTATTTCGTTCTAATCTTCCCACGCTCTAAATGAATCATCTCTTTATAATCTGCATTCCCTTTTAATTTCATTGCATTCAAAAACTGAGAAACAGAATCCACAACATCATCAAATTCACCATTTGGAAATTCTTCCATCTCATCTAAAAATTCTTTTAACCAATGAGCACCAGCTCCGCCATTAGGCGAGGAGGAAGGCAAATAAACTTTCCCCGCTTCAATTAAAGGAGTGATAGAATGCACCCTCGCTATTTTATCATTCTCAACTTTAATTGATTTAATAGGCAGGATAGTATTTCGTTGTAATTCCTGAATCAAACTTTGTCCGCTCGCTTTATCTTCAATCAATATTTCATTTACTGAATGTAGTTTCGCAAGCTCAACTACTTTTCTTTTTAACTCCGGAAACTCAACTCTACCCCTCCAAACATCAATCAAATAAAATCCAGTATTTGTATAAATCCACGTAGTGCAAACGCTGTAATCATTTTCCTGATTCTTTTTAAAAGCAGTATCCCAGCTTTGCACTTTTTTATAAACAATCTGCTTATAAATCTCATCATCACTATTAAAATATTTCCACCAGGTATTTTTTATTATTCCGCTGCTTTCCTTATCTACAAACTTTCCATAAATCTCTTGGTCCCTAAGTGCAGGTGAAATCTGTTTCACTAACTCATCAATATCATTTGGATCCAATAAAGGATTATCATAAGATGAATAATTAAACGAAGCCCATTCGCTTCTTTCCTCTCGCTTCTCGCCTCTACCATACAACTCATAAAACAAATGTTTTTCGTTTGTACGTTTTACACTCTTTCCTTTTGGCGTTCCGCCAATAAGTACATTAGCTTTATAATCAAGAATCATTGGAAGAATACTTTCATTCCAAAGACTTCTATTCTTTAACACAATACCAGCTTCATTGATGACAATAAGTGCATAACCAAATCCCTCAATGTTTTCAGGATTATCCGCACTTCTAAAATCACAAACAGATTTTCCTATTCTTAACTCATTCCTATTGCCGCGATACTTCCATAAGTTTTTAGGCATTCCTTTAAGTACAGGCATAAAATATCTCTCAACATATCTCTCAATGTTTCCATAAATCGTATCCACCCAAAGAATAGGACTAACATCATTAAGCATCTGTTCAATAACATAGTTTGCAAAACCACGTGTAAGACCAAATCTCCTTCCCTTTGCAATAACCTTAAACCTTGCCGGATGTTCAAATATTTCTTTCTGTTTATCGTGATAACCAATATCTAATTCAATTTTTTTCTTCAAATCCCATTCTTTCTTAGAAGAGGTGCGTTGGTGGCGTCAATAGTTTTACGATTTATAACAATTTCATATTCTCCATTCTCATCTGACTTATCAGCTTGCCCTAAATACTGTTTGCCCAACCAGATTAGCATACTCACATTTCCACCTAATGCGACTTCAATTTGTTTTCTTTTAAGTCGCTGTTTGAGATTAGCTTTCCCTTTTGTCAGAAAATTCTCAAATTTTCTTTTTAGGGTAGAGTCATCATATCCAAGTGCTTCAGATATTTCTTTGTTTGTTAGTCCGTATGATGCAAGTTTTTCAACTTGCTTTTCGATAGGTATTTCTTTCTTAGTTTTCATTTTATACTCCCAGCTTAACTTATTAGGATTTTAGCCCCATTTACAAAATAAAGTAATCCTTCATTACAAATATACCTAAATAATTTGGATTTATCAATATAATTGCTTAATTTTGTAAGGGAAGACATATTGTTTTCGTAAATAATTTAGGTTTAATCAAAAACTGGAGGTTTTAACGATGAAATTTGAAATATTCAAAACAGGTACGCACACTTCTGATAAGGGGATAACAAAAGACTATTCTCTTGACGACCTCAACTTTATAGCACAATCTTATAAACCAGAAGAGGATGAAGCACCAATTGTCGTAGGTCATCCTATCGATAATTCCCCTGCTTATGGCTGTGTGTCTTCTTTGGAAGTTACTGAAGATGGAAAGCTTGTTGCTGATGCACCTGATGAAAAACTACAGCCTGAATTTCTTACTGCAGTGCAGGAAGGCAGATATAAAAAGAGAAGCATCTCGCTTACGCCTGAAGGTAAACTTCGCCACATTGGTTTTCTCGGCGGTGCTGCCCCCGCTGTTAAAGGCTTGGCTGATATTCAGTTCTCACAACCATCATCCACCGTAATCGAATTTGATTTAGATGCAGTTGCAGATAATTCAGATAATTATAAATCTGTCACTCTGAGCGAAGTCGAAGAGTCTGACCCTTTTCATTTAATCCAGTCTCAACTTAACAGCATCAATGAAACAATTAAAAAATTAAACAGTAATTTTTCTGAAAATCAAAATCAGGAATTACAAAGCAAGTTTGATATTCTATCTACTGAGTTCAATTCCCTTAAATCTAAAATCAATAAATCAGAGTTTGAGAGCCTCTTAGATGAAAAACTGGGGGTAGGCTCTCTTACTCCTGCTATTAAGGATAAGCTTCTTGCAGTTTCTAATTTCGCTGAAGCTCAAAACTTTAGTGCGGATTTTTCTGAAGAAAAGTTTAATAAGGATTTGAATGTCTTACTTACTGATTTAGTTAACTCTTTTCCAAAAGTAATCTATTATGAAAACTTTGCAGAGAAACCGGAATTTGAATCCGATAAATTAACTGATGAATTTGCAAATTATTCTGTTGACCAGGAAGCAAAAGCATTGCACAACAAAGCTCTTGCTTTGTCTAAAAAAGAAAATATTTCTTATCTAAACGCAGTAAAAAAATTGACATTGTTGCCCTGAACAATGTCATCCTGAACTTGTTTCGGGATCTAAATTATATTAAACATTATTAAATAACTGAGGGTAAAATAAAATGAGTACACTCCAGAAAAAAAGAGTCGTCGATCCTGTTCTTACTAACATTGCACGCGGATTCAAAAACGCTTCACACGTTGCAACTAATCTTTTCCCTATTGTTTCTGTAAATAAGGAAGGAGGAAAAATACCGCAGTTCACTAAGGAAGCTTTCAAGATTTACAACACTGAAAGAGCAATACGTGCAAAATCAAATCGTATCAATCCTGAAAATAGAGATGAAATTGATTTTGTTCTGACTGAACACGATCTTGAATATCCTATCGATTACAGGGAACAGGAAGAGGATATACTTCCCTTGCGTCTTCACGCTACTAATGTTGTAACAGATGGAATATCACTCCGTTTAGAAAAGCTTGCCGCTGATATTGCACAGAATCTTTCTACTTATCCAACAGGCAATAAAGTTACTCTTGCTGCAGGTGATAAGTTTACAAATACTTCTTCTAATCCATTTACAGCATTCGATACGGCTAAAGAAGCTGTCAGAGCAAAGATTGCACAACGTCCTAATGTTTGTGTAATCGGTGCCTCAGCTTACAACGCATTAAAGAATCATCCTGCGGTTCTTGATAGAATCAAATACACTCAGACTGCAGTAATGACAACTTCACTTCTTAAAAGTCTTTTGGACTTTGATGAATTATATGTCGGTGATTCAGTCTATGCAACTGATGCAGGAGTTTTCACAGATATTTGGTCTGATAATGTAGTTATTGCTTATGTACCAAAAGTTAGTTCAGATGTACCTCGCTCTTATTATGAGCCTGCTTTTGCATATACACTAAGAAAGAAAAACAATCCTGTTGTTGATTCATACACCGAAGGCGGAAAGGTAGAAATAATTCGTAACACAGATTTATTTGTTACCAAAGTAGTTGGCTCAGATGCAGGTTATTTAATCAACGATACAAACGCTTAGTCTAATTACTAACATCTAACAGCTAAATACTATGAAGAATTACAAAATCAAAAACACAGATATACAACTCAACGGAAAACTCTTTCCAGAAGGCAGTACAATAAATCTTGATGATAAAGATGCTGAATCTCTTTCCAATTATTTGGAAGAAGTAAATAATTCGTCAATCAGCACAGTTCACTCATCACTAACTAACAGCAAAGAACAAATTACTAAGCAAATTAAAAGGAAAAAATAACGATGAAAACCGAACAGCCTATCTTAATAACTTCTGTTATTGCAGGTGCAGATTTATCTGCTGTTAATAATTTATTTATTGGTTTTAACGGTGCTATCTGTGCTAATGGTGCAAAACCTCTTGGTGTACTTAATGCAAGTACATTTCTTGGTGAAGAAGCTCCTGTTACTGCTAAAGGAATCGCCATTGTTTTAAGCGGTGCCGCTCTATCAGCAGGTGCAAAGGTTCAATCTGATGCCTCTGGCAAAGCAATTACTTTTGCGGCTGGTGAAATTGCCGGATTTTCTCTTGATGCAGCTTCTGGTGCAAATGAATCAATTAGAATTTTACTTTCTTAAAATAAAGGTTTAATTATTATGAAGACAGAACAACCTATTTTAATAACTTCGATTGATGCAAAAGAATCATTCCCAAAATATCGTTTCATAAGTTTCAACGGTTATTTGTCAGCCGAAGGAACAAAACCCCTTGGTGTAGCACAAGTAGATTCTGACGCAAATGATTTAGTCCCAATTATTGTTCAGGGAATCGCTATCGTAGTATCAAGTGATTACATTGCTGCTGGTTCTAAAGTAAAAGTAATGGATGATGGATATGCTGCAGATTACGATGGTGGTGAAGTAGCAGGATATGCCTTAGATACATCCACAGGTCCCAGTCAGTTGATTAGAATACTTTTGCCCTAAGATATTTCTATTAAATACTTCCCTGCCCCTTAACCGGGGCTTTTTTTTTTCTTTTGTTTCTTTTATCTTGCATCCATACATTTGTATGGTATGAGCAAAAAAGTCTTTCACTCGCAGCTATTCTGAAGGTTAATCCAGCCTGATGACAAGGATTATTGGCCGATAGTCTATGCTGAGACACTATTCCGGTACCATCAAATGGAAAAAGCTGATTGTTATTGTTTTGAATGCAAACGTCGCAAAGAAAAGCTTGCTGATTTTATTAAAAATGATAAAAATTATAGGATTAGAAATAATTCTAAGTAATAAAAAACCCCGATACCGAAGCATCGGGGTGTGATTTCTCAAAAGGCCTGGGGGAAAACCTTCTGAAAACATCGTAGTAAAAATAATTCTAATCACATATAAATCAAATAAAAAAATAAACCTGTTTCGCTCTTTTACGTGCTTGCAGTTATTATTTTTATTTTGGCTTGCCCGCCTACCATCAGGCAGGCTTCGCACTTGATGTCGCTACACAGGCTAATTTTTTCAAATCTGTTCTAGCGTTAAAAGGTTTTGCTACCGCCAACCCTTTAACCTTAAAATCAAAAAATAACTGTTCCACTACTTCCAAAATCTATCGCTTTTGACTTTCGTTCCACAGTCATTTTTTTACTTTAGTTGTGTGACAAACACTCTTCAAATAGTTTTTGCCCCTTTTCACAATATATATTTTCAATCTTAACTCTTTCCTTTTCGCTTAACCATCATTCTCATTCTTACTTAAAACGGGCAAGTCAAAAAGATAATACCATCGTTCCACTATCGGCATTACTTTTCAACTTGCCTTCATTCAGTAAATCGTTTTGTGCAGTAGCTACGGGGCAAAAACTGTTTTTTACAGGGTAGTGTGCCCTGTTTGTTTAATCAACTAATATAAGGAGTAAGCTAATGAAGGAAGTAAAAATACATGGTGTTATTCATAAACCCGAAATGTTCCCTCAGCATATTTGTAAAGAGCATTTACGTATCACAGAAGAAACACATTCACTTGTTAATTCCCACAATGTAATTATTGGTCGTTATTTAAGGTGCAAAATCTGTTCAAAGATTTTTGAAGAATATGATCCAAAGGGATTGGATTAATTGATTATAATATTTTAAGTTTGCGAAGGTATGCTTTTTAATCAAATAAATATTTCACAAAATAATATTCTCAGTGTGGATTCACTCCATACAAAGTCCATACATACTCCATACACAGTCAGCGGGATTTTCAGAACTTCTGAAAACGAAAAAAGCCTCAAAACTTATCGTTTTAAGGCTTTTCTAAGCGGGGCCGACGAGACTCGAACTCGCGACCTTCTGCGTGACAGGCAGACGTTCTAACCAACTGAACTACGACCCCGTAATTATTTTTTTATCAGAACTTGTGATTTTCCCTCTGATAATCGGTTCGTTCTAACCTCCGTTAGCTAACGGATGAACTACGACCCCTTAAAAATTTGCAGGGCAAATATATAATCCACAATAAATAAATCAAAATTTATTAGTCGCCAAATGATATTCCTACTGCCTTTGCAACAAATACAGCTTGATCATCTGGTCTTACTAATTTCTGATGAGAAATTGCATCCTCAATCTTAACATTCTTAATTTCATTTCCTTTTAAGGCTACCATTCTTCCGAATTTTTTTTGTGCAACTAATTCAATTGCAAATGCACCAAATTTGGTTGATAGAATCCTATCATAAGGAGTTGGGCTGCCACCTCTTTGCAGGTGACCTAGAATGGTTACACGCGTTTCCTTTCCTGTCATCTCTTCAATTTTATCTGCAACAACTTTTCCAATACCGCCAAGTTGAACTGGATCAGTTCTTTTAATATCACTTCCTCTTGTAGTAATTTCACCACCGATTGGTTTAGCACCTTCAGCAACACAAACTAATGAAAATCTTTTTCCCATCAATTCTCGTTCATGAATTTTACCGGCAATTTTTTCCCACGAAAAGGGAATTTCCGGAATCAAAATTATATCTGCGCCGCCCGATAGCCCACCATTAAGAGCAATCCAACCTGCATATCTTCCCATTACTTCAACCACCATCACTCTGTGATGCGAAGAAGCAGTTGTGTGAAGTCTGTCTAAAGCCATCGAAACAACATAGACTGCAGAATCATGACCAAAAGTTACATCAGTTGCTTCCAGATCATTATCTATTGTTTTGGGAACACCAATTACGTTTATTCCCATTTTAAATAATTTATTACAAATATGCATAGTACCATCGCCGCCGATTGCTATCAAAGCGTCAAGTCCCCAGGATTTGTAATTTTTTAAAGCTGCTTCAGATTTATCCTGGATTTCAATCTTACCATTAATTTCAACGGGCCAATGGAATGGATCACCTTTATTTGATGAGCCTAATATAGATCCACCGCGAGCTAATATACCGGAAACATCTGCATTGCTTAGTTCTTTTGCTTTACCTTCCACTAATCCTTCAAATCCATCTAAGATACCATAAACGGACATTCCGTAATCTTCAGCGGGTTTTGATACACCTCTAATCACGGCATTTAATCCTGGGCAATCTCCCCCGCCGGTCAGTATTCCTATTCTTCGAATAGCTTCTCTTTTTGCCATGCTAACTTATTTATCCTTTAATTGTTCGAAAATATTTCTTTTGAATTCTTGAAATGAAATTTAACTAAATTTCTTAAATAATTTTCACTTTTTTGATATAAAACATTTTTTGCAATCTTATTAATTTCAGAGCCTGCACCTTTAGCAAGATGAATACCAAGCTCTTTGCTTTTTATGTCAAACCAATCAATCACTTTTGCACGGGCTAAAATAGAAGCAGCGGCAACACCAATAAAGCGTTCAGCTTTGGGAGTTTGATACAAATCCAACTGAATCTTTTTCTTCTGAAGTTCATTTCTAATAATTTTTTCATTTCCAAATTTATCACTGATTACTCCAGAGCAATTTACTCTTTGCGATAAATTTTCGATCGTTTTTGAATGAGCCCATCCTAAAAGTTTATTAAGATTTCCAAATGATTCATAAAGTTTATTGTACTTTTCGGGATTGATTATAACAATATCAAAATTATTATCAACAATATTTATAATTTTTTTTTCAATACTTTTTATAAATGTATCCGATAATAGTTTGCTGTCTTTAACTCCCAATTCATCTAATTTAATTTGTGATTCTTTATCAACATATACTGCAGCAACTACTAAAGGTCCAAAGTAATCACCTTTACCTGATTCATCAGTACCAATGTAATCTTCGTATTTTAAGTCTTGTTTGTATTCAGTTTCAAATAGTTCCGATCCAAAAATTATTTTTTTTAATTCATTATAAATTTTAGATTCTTCATTGCCTTGTAAAATTTTTTTTAATCCTTTCTTTCCAAAATAAACCAAGAGTTTAACCTGCTCTTTTCCCCTGTTCACAATAATTTCATAATTGTATAGTTTTTTGCTCGGTTCTGATATAGAAAATTTAGCATTTTCTAATAATAATGCGATTTTCTTAATTTCTTTTAAAGCTATTTGCTGGAATGAATCTTGCATTGTTGTTTGTACTAATTAAGTTGAATTTTCAGTTTATTAAACATAGCTTTGATTGTATCAAGTTTATCAAAAGGAGTACAAAATGTTAACCATAAGATTAGTTAAAAATTTAATAATATTATTTACAATAGTTGTTTTCTCGTCCAGTATCATTCTTGCTCAAGGAACTGTAAAAGATGATAAACAGTTAAGTGAAATTGTTTCTACTTTGAAACAAAAGGTACTATTAAGTAACGACCAGGAAACAAAAGTCCTTGGAATATTATCGGAATTAAAAAATAATCTGTCATCAAAACCGGAGAATAAAGAAACTTTTGTAAAAGACGCTCAAAAAAAAGTTGAAAGTCTTTTGGACACCAAACAAAAAATGAAATATGACATTCTGAAAAATGACCTTTGGAAAAAGATCACTGGCTAATAAAATCTAATTATTAAATTTCTCACAAAACCCGATTTAACTTAATCGGGTTTTTTATTTTTGCCCCATTCTATTACTTCAATTTTTACTTTCTGAATACCAGTATTAATCATTTCAATTTCTTTTGCAGCCTTTAATGATAAATCTATAATTCTTCCTTTAAAATTTGGCATTCGGTCATTAACTCTAACTACTACACTCTTGTTATTTGTAAGATTAATAACTTTTACAATGGTGTTAAATGGATAGGATGGATGAGCTGCCGTAAGTCCATTCATATCATAGATTTCTCCGCTGGAAGTTTTTTCCCCATCAAACTCTTTTGAATAGAATGATGCGTCGCCTATCTCAACTCCTAACGATCCAGTTTTATCAAATCGGGTATTATTAGTACTTTCTTCTTTAGTAAATCTTGTCGAACTACCGCACGAATAAAAGATAATAACGGCAATAAATAGTAAAATAATTTTATTAATAAATTTAATCATTACTAACTGATAAGGATAATATTGACGCACATTTAATGATAGCAGTTTCGGATCTTAATCGATGATTGCCAAGATTAAAAACAAATTGAGTATTAATTATTTTTAATTCATTTTCTGATAAACTTCCCTCAGGACCGAAAATAAGCAGATAGTTTTTTTTTATATCAAAATTAAATTCGTTAAGTCTTTGTTTTGATGATTGATCAAACATAATTAACTCATAATCACCTTTGATTAATTCTATAATTGATTTTGCAATCTTTACTGTTGGAATAAAAGAGCGAAGTGACTGCTTCATAGCGGCTATTACAATTTTTTCTAATCGAGAAAGATAAACAGTCTTATTCAATGTTCGTTCAGAATTAAAAATAATAAAATTCGTAATATCTAATTCTGTACATTTTTCAAAAGCAAACTTTAATCTTTCGGGATTTTTTAAATTCGGGATGCAAAAAGTAAAATTTTCTAGTTCATTTTTATAAGTATAGGATTTGAAAATTTCTGCTTTAAGATTTTCTTTCCCGATTTCAATAATCTTACCTGCAAATATTTTCCCATTACCATTAGTGGCAAATATCTTATCACCTATTTTATTCCGCATCACATTTACAGCATGATGGAACTCTTCACCACTGATCTCAAATTCATTGTCAGCAACAGAATGAATTGAACAGATGTAAAGTTCTATGTTAGAAAGATATTCCAAGGTCTAATATTGTTTCAAAGTTTTTATACTCGTCTAAAGCAAATTCAATTCTAAGGATGTTGTATGGTAAAATAAGTAAGGTTAAACCGGCTCCATAACCACTTGAAAAGTCTGAAAATCTTAACGGCTTGCCTTTCGTTTGTGCTGCACCTGTCTCAATAAAAATCTGCGTATAAAATCCAATTCGGTACTTTAGCAGTTGATTGGGTATTATTGGAATAAAAGTTAAATCTATATTCAATTCTTCAATCACTGGATAATAAAATTCTAATCCTGCATAATAATAATTATTTCCTTCAGCTTTTTTTGAAAAGTGTCCTCTTATCTTATCATCAAGACCTATAATTGAGTAATCATAATATGGAATAGTGTTACCAAAAGTAAATCTTGATGCAAATCTCCATTTGGCAATAAGTTTTTCAAATAAATTCCGGTATTCTCTAAAATCCATCCAGGCAACGCTGTAATTAATATCATCGATACCCAAACCTTTTAATGTGTAATTAAGATTTGTATAAATTCCATTTTTAGGAAACTGACTCAAATCTCTTGTATCATACTCATAACCAATACCCAAATCAAAAAGATTGTCTATCCTATTATTAGAGGCATTAACCCGCGGAATGTAAAATGGTGTTTCTATATAATTATAAGCAGTTGTTAAAAATACTCGATTAAATAATCCGAACCGTTTACCTATAATAAACTGTACAAAAAATGTTTTTTGAGAAAAATTTTTACCGTACAAAATTTCAGCCGAAGGGCTTTTATTGGAAATGTTTGAATATCCAAGTTTTGCTTTGAGGAATATATTTTCTCTTCCTGAAATATTTGGATTGTAATAACTTAGAGAAAATGTGGGATCATAACCTAATGCCAGTATGCTGTTTAATTCTTCATTCCTTCCCCGGAAATTTTTTATTCTAAGAAACAACCCGAATGATAATTTTTTGAAATCATTTTCTTTAGCTTCTATAAATGGAATCGGATAAATATACCAGCTCTCTTCAACTTTTATAAATAATATGTTCTTCCCATTTAGAATTGATGGGATTAAATTAACACGATTAAAAATCCCAAGACTGTAGATTCTTTCTCTGTTATAAAAGGAAACCTTTTCGTTAATTGTATCACCCACAGCAAAAGTCAATTCTCTAAGAATTATAAAATCTTCAGTGGTATGATTACCTTCAATTTTTATTGAATCAATTCTAAACGGATAGAGCTTAACACTATCTATAGGATCTGCATCTTGCGAAAATAATTTGATGTTTAAAATTAATATTAGAAACAAAATTTGAATGAGAATTTTGGACGGTGCTTTTATCACTAACAAAATATTCTTTATTATAAAAACGTACTTAGACTAAAAGAAGTTTAATTACCGCTCAAATAATGAGCGGTAAAAATTATTTCATCGCAATTTCATCCGCATATTCTGTAACTGGTACGCAGCTACACACCA
Organism: Ignavibacteriaceae bacterium; assembly: GCA_036170275.1. GTDB lineage: Bacteria > Bacteroidota > Ignavibacteria > Ignavibacteriales > Ignavibacteriaceae > IGN3. The sequence goes on along the minus strand of JAVHOU010000186.1, from coordinate 20,071 downwards.
GATTTCTGTCACCATAAGCATCATCAATTCTTCCAACGTTTGGCCAAAATTTATTTAATCTTGTCCACTTAGCAGGATATGCTGCTTTCTCTCTTGTGTATGGATGATTCCAGGAATCAGAAATTACCATTTGAGCTGTATGCGGTGCATTTTTTAATACATTATCTAATCGATCTGAAATTCCATTTTCAATTTCAAGTATTTCTTCTCGAATGGAAATAAGTGCTTCACAAAATTTATCCATCTCTGTTTTGGATTCACTCTCTGTTGGTTCGATCATTAAAGTGCCGGCAACGGGAAATGAAACTGTAGGGGCATGATAACCATAGTCCATCAATCTTTTAGCGATATCTCCAACTTCAATATGAGCGGATTGTTTGAACTCCCGCATATCGAAAATCAATTCATGTGCTACTCTTCCTTTACTCCCTGAGTATAAAACTTTAAAGTGTGGTTCCAATTTTGACTTTATATAATTTGCGTTAAGGATGGCAGCTTTTGTTGCATCAGTTAAACCTTCACCGCCCATCATTTTTATATAAGCGTATGAAATTATCAAAATACTTGAACTCCCATAAGGTGCTGCGGCAACAGCGTGTATAGATTTTCCTTTATTAATATTAACAACTGAATGTCCTGGTAGAAACGTTACTAAATGTTTGGCAACTGCAATCGGTCCCATTCCTGGTCCACCGCCACCATGAGGAATAGAAAAAGTTTTGTGAAGATTTAAATGACAAACATCCGCTCCAATTAAACCCGGACTAGTTAAACCTACTTGTGCATTCAGATTTGCACCGTCCATATAAACCTGCCCGCCATTTTCATGAATAATATTACAGATGTCTTTTATTGATTCTTCAAACACTCCGTGAGTAGAAGGATAAGTAACCATTAATGCAGCCAAATTATTTTTATTTGATTCTGCTTTAGATTTAAGATCAACCAAATCAATATTGCCATGCTCATCACAATTAACAACTACTACTTTCATTCCTGCCATTACTGCACTTGCAGGATTTGTTCCGTGAGCTGATGATGGGATTAAAGTAACATTACGATAAGTTTCTCCTTTATCATTAAGGTAGGCTTTTATGACCGACAACCCTGAATACTCACCTTGAGCACCTGAATTAGGCTGCAATGATACTGCAGCAAATCCGGTAATTTCTGATAAATCTTTTTCCAGCTCAGTAAATATTTCTTTGTAACCTTCTGCCTGATCAACTGGTGCGAACGGATGGAGATTTGCAAACTCATTTAATGTAATGCCAATCATTTCCGTAGTTGCGTTAAGCTTCATTGTACAAGATCCCAATGCAATCATTGAATGAACTAATGAAAGGTCTTTATTCTCAAGACTTTTCATATATCTCAACATATCTGTTTCGGATTTTAATGTATTAAATATCGGATGCTTGAGAAAAGGTGACTTACGGTTAAACTTTTCTTCAAATGATGGTTGGAGGTTTTTTGATTTATTAATTAAACTATTTTTATTTGTTTCTTTACCAATTGCATGAGTAAATATTTCTACTAGATCAATTATATTTTCATAAGTAGTAACTTCATTTATAGAAATACTTATTTTATTATGAAAGAAATAGTTCAGATTAATTTTTTTCGTTAATGCTTCCTGCCTAATTTTTTCAGAAAGATTGCTTTCAACTTCAAAAGTCAAAGTATCAAAAAAATTCTTATTAATTTGTTTGAAGCCAAGATCAACCAAAGAAGTACTTAAAATCTTAGTAAGATCATTAATCCTTTTTGTTATTAATTTTAGTCCGTCAGGTCCGTGATAAACAGCATACATTCCTGCCATAACTGCGAGAAGTACTTCCGAAGTACAGATGTTGCTTGTTGCACGTTCACGTTTTATATGCTGCTCTCTGGTCTGCAAAGCCATTCTTAAAGCAGGGTTACCTTGCGAATCAATTGAAACTCCGATAATTCTTCCGGGCATTATTCTTTTAAAATCATCTTTAGTTGCGAAATATGCTGCGTGAGGACCTCCATAGCCCATCGGCACACCCATTCTTTGTGTACTTCCCACAGCAGTGTCAGCACCAAATTCACCCGGAGGCAAAAGAAGAGTTAAACTAAAAAGATCCGCCGCAACAACTTTAAAAATCCCTTTGCCTTCTGCATCGCTAAAAAATTTCGAATAGTCGTAAATTTCTCCTGTCATTGAAGGATATTGAACTAGTAATCCAAAGAAATTATTATCCAGGTTAATGGAATTATGATCACCTATTACAAGTTCTATTCCTAATGGTTTTGATCTTGTTTTTAAAACATCTATAGTTTGTGGAAAGACTTCATCTGACACAAAAAATTTATGTGAATTAGCTTTATCTTTTTTACGCGCATTATGAAACATTATCATTGCTTCGGCTGCTGCAGTGGCTTCATCCAAAAGTGAGGCATTTGCTATTTTAAATCCCGTTAAATCTGAAACCACCGTTTGAAAATTTAAAAGCGCTTCTAATCTACCTTGAGCAATTTCTGCCTGATACGGTGTGTATTGAGTATACCAACCAGGGTTTTCTAAAATATTTCTTTGGATAACTGCGGGTAGAATTGTAGGATGGTAACCCATACCGATGTATGATTTATAAATTTTATTTTCCGCAGCAATCTTTTTGATTTTTTCTGTAAACTCAATTTCACTAATTGGATCTTCAAGCTGTAATTTTTTTTGTGCTCTTATATTATTAGGAACTGTTTCATTTATTAATTCATCAATTGATGAAGCTCCACAGGCTTTAACCATTTCAATCATATCATTTTGACTTGGTCCAATATGACGGTTTTCAAATCTATCAGGATGCTCAAATAATTTCATCTTAATTCTCGTAATTTTAAGTATATAAATAATTTATTATCTAATGATGTAAATTAAACAAAAACTAAATAAAGTTGGTTCAATTTTTTAATAAAATGAGTGATATAGGCAGATAATTTTTAAAAGGATTAAACTTTATTAAAAATTTTTTCTAAAGTAGATTTTGCAGCATTCTGTTCAGCAGTTTTTTTATTCTTCCCCTTACCAACTCCAAAATGTTCTTTTCCAACTGTTACTTTTATCGTAAAAAGACGATCGTGCTGAGGTCCATCCTCTTTAATAACAATATAATTTGGAGCTTCTAATTTATTTGCCTGTGCGTATTCTAAAAGCTGACTTTTATAATTTTCATCAACCAAATAATCATCTTCCTTAGTTGTCGGCTGAATTAGAATTCTATTAATAAAATCTCTTGAAAATTCTAATCCGTGATCTAAATAAATTGCGCCAATTACGGCTTCTAAAGCATCAGATAAAACTGTTTTTGAAGCTCTCTCAAAAGTGTTCGATAAGTTTTGATCGATTAAAATAAAATTGGCTAATCCAATATTTTCTGCTGCTTCCGCAAGTGCTAATCTGTTTACTAATCTAGAACGTATCTTAGTTAAAAATCCTTCATCATTATCAGGAAAATTTTCGAATAAATACTCTGCAACAACAAGACTTAGTACTGAATCTCCTAAGAATTCTAATCGCTCGTTTGATGTATCTTCTTCATCAAGTTCATCTAAAAAAGAACGGTGCATAAGAGCATGAATGTAATGGGATTTATTATGGATAGGAACTTTAAGAGTTTTTTCAAGTTCATTAAACTTGTCTGGTGTAAGAAATTTATTGATCTGATAGGAATTGCTGACATCTTTTCCGCGGTTAAAATATTTAAGGAACCGGAATAGAAATGAACTCAAGATTATTCCTCGAAATTTTTAAACAATAATGATGCATTGTGACCACCAAAACCAAAAGTATTACTTAAGGCTACTCTAACTTTTTTATTAGTCGCTTTATGCGGATTATAGTTAAGGTCACATTCAGGATCTGGATTATCTAAATTAATTGTCGGCGGTATTATTCCATTTTTAATTGTAAGCACAGTCGCAATTGCTTCTATACCACCTGCGGCTCCAAGTAAATGTCCGGTCATTGATTTTGTAGAGTTGATGACAATTTTATAAGCGTGATCTCCAAAAACAGTTTTAATTGCTTTTGTTTCATTCACATCATTAAAGGGTGTTGATGTCCCGTGGGAGTTAATATGATCAACATCTTCAGGTTGTAAACCAGCTTCTTCAATAGCAATTTTCATTGATCGAACAGCACCTTCGCCGCCTGGTGCAGGAGCAGTTATATGATATGCATCAGCAGTTAATCCTATTCCACTTAACTCTGCATAAATTATTGCACCTCTATCTAAAGCATGATTCAATTCTTCCAGAATTACTGCCCCGGAACCTTCTCCCATAACAAAACCATTTCTATCTTTATCAAATGGTCTTGATGCTTCAGCATATCGATCATTCCAAGTAGATATTGCACGCATAGCATTGAATCCACCAATAGACATTTCTGTAATTGATGCTTCACTTCCACCACAAATCATAAAATCAGCGCTACCTCTTTCTATCAACATAAACGCATCAGAAATTGCATGCGATGCAGTAGCACAGGCAGATGTTGTTGCATAATTAGGTCCTTTAAATCCAAACCGTATGGAAATTTGTCCCGCTGCAAGATCAGAAATCATCATCGGAACAAAGAATGGACTTATAACTGCTGGATTCTTTTCCTGAAAATATTTCCAATGCTCGGTTTGAAGAGTTAATAATCCTCCAATACCACTACCGAATATTACACCGGCTCTTTCTTTATTCAATTTATCAAGATTAATTTCTGAATTAGTAATGGCTTGAACACTTGCAGCAATAGCGAATTGAGCAAAGGGGTCTAATCGTTTAACAGTCTTTTTATCAAAATAAAGTTCTGGATTAAAATTTTTGACTTCGGCTGCAAACTTCGTATCAAATTTAGAGGCATCAAAATGAGTAATTGGAGCAACACCATTTTTCCCGGAAATTAAACCATCCCAGAATTCTGTCGTGTTTAATCCAATTGGAGTGATTGCACCTATACCAGTGACAACTACCCTTCTTTTTGCCATAAATACCTCAGCAGTTTACACTGATTATAAGATGAAAATACATTTAACTTAGAAGAGATTAGTCGAGAATTTATCCTCGACTAAGTCTTTAACCTAATTTTTCTGTAAGATATTTTACAGCGTCGCCAACTGTACCAATCTTTTCAGCATCTTCATCAGGGATTGAAATTTGGAAAGCACTTTCAAATCCCATAACTAATTCTACTATATCAAGTGAGTCAGCACCTAAATCGTTAGTAAAGGATGCTTCAGGAGTAATTTGAGATTCTTCAACACCTAATTTATCTATTATGATCTCTTTTACTTTTGATGCAACATCCATGGTATTCTCCTTTTTTTTGTTTAGTGTTTATTGTTTAATTATCATTAGTTTAAATTTAACAAAAATGAATTCTAAGAAACAAATAGATTCCAAATTTACATCGTCAACCCACCATCTACTGCAATAACTTGTCCTGTAATATAATCTGCATCATTACTGCAAAGAAAAGCTACAACTTTTGCTATATCTTCAGGTGTACCCATTCTTCCCATTGGAATATTCTGAGCCAACTTGACCTTTTGTTCATCAGTTAATTTACTGGTCATGTCAGTTTGAATAAAGCCTGGAGCCACAGCATTAACTGTAATTCCACGTGATGCTAGTTCACGTGCCATTGATTTAGTAAAACCTATTACTCCAGCTTTTGAAGCAACATAATTAGATTGTCCCGCATTTCCAATAAGCGCAACAACAGAAGTTATATTTACTATTCTTCCGTATCGTTGAGCAATCATAGGTTTAACAACAGCTTTTGTATAATTAAAAACACTTTTAAGATTAGCATTTATAACATCATCAAAATCTTTTTCATTCATTCTCAGAAGTAAATTATCTTTTGTGATACCTGCATTATTAATTAAAATATCAACCCCTCCGAGTTGCTCAATAGCCTCGTTAACCGTCTTCTGAGCAAGATCATAAGACGATACATCTGATTTAAATGCTACTATTTTTACACCGTAAGATTTTGTTTCTTCAACTAATTCCTCTGCGTCTTTATCCGACTTATTATAAACAAATGCAATGTCAGAATGATTTATTCCACAGCAATTTCTTTCAGCAAGTTCTTTAACGATAGCTCTGCCGATGCCTCTTGAGCCGCCTGTAACAATTACTCTTCTTTTATCCATACTCATTTTTTCTCATCTCCGGAATAAACTTCTGATAAATATTCTTTTCGATATTTCTCAAGCTCTTTAAATCCTTCTTCACCTAAAAAGAATTGTAACTCTTCCCTACAGGATTCATAAATTGACAGACTAAAAGATGGATTTTTATTACAACTATTTAGCCGATCAATATGCTCGTCATCAATTGTAAGGGCTCCTTGATAAACTGTGAAAGGAAATAAAACGCAATAAATCGGTTTATGTTTCCATTTATGCTCACCTTCAAGCATTGCTAATTTTTGTAGAGTACATAATCCGTTTTTATCGAGGAAAATGCATTTATCATTGTACAATTCTGTACCAACAGCAACCCCTGATTCAAAATCCTCATCTTCCTCTGGTTCTTCAAACCATTCTTTCACTTCCTTAGTTTGAGATTCATCCATTAAAGGAATAATTTTATTTTTAATACTAATAATATGTTTGTATTCATTAAGATCAGTAAATACTCCATAGTTGCAGCATTCACCTCCGCATTTACAGGAAAAATTAAATGTAAATATTTGTGGGTCGATAAACATTCCATTAATCTTTTTAGTAAATTTTTGTTCAGAACTAACTTCCATTATAAATACTTCTCCACATCCGCATATTTATCTATCGTAAATGATTTAATATCAGGAGTGATTCTCTTAAGTAATCCCGTTAAAACTTTTCCAGGTCCTATTTCATAAAATTCATCAAATCCATCGGATATCATATTATTAATTGATTCTTCCCATCTTACGGGAGATGTTACTTGATCAACTAACAAGCTCTTTATTTCATCCTTCTTAAAAACGGGTTTTGCATTTACATTTGCATAAACAGGAAATCTTGCATTATAAATTGGAGTAAAATTAAGAACTTGAAGTAAAGAATCTTTTGCAGATTGCATTAACGGAGAGTGAAATGCGCCACTGACAACAAGTTCTTTAACTAATTTTGCTCCATTTGATTTACAAAGTTCCATTGCTTTTTTAACACCAGGAATTGATCCGGAAATTACAATCTGACCTGGTGAATTAAAATTTGCACATTGCACTATTCCCACATTAGAAGCATCTTTGCAAAAATTCTCAACACTCATAGGATCTAATCCAACAATTGCTGCTAAAGTGCCCGGGTTATCAATACCAGCTTGCTGCATAGCTTGTCCCCTGGCTCTAACTAATTTTATTGCATCATAAAACTGTATTGCACCAGCAGCAACTAATGCAGAATATTCGCCTAATGAATGTCCCGCAGCCGCCATCGGAGATAATGTTCTGATGATACTTGCAAGTATAACGCTGTGTAAAAATATTGCTGGCTGCGTGAACTCTGTTTGTTTTAATTTCTCTTCCGGTCCATTAAACATTATATAAGAAAGATTAATACCAAGTACTCCATCAGCAGTTTGAATCATCTCTTTGGCTTCAACAGAATTATCAAACAGATCTTTAGCCATCCCAATATATTGGGACCCTTGCCCAGGAAATAAAAATGCTTTTTTGGACATAAATTAAATTCTTATCAATAATATTAAATAGACCAAACTAAATGCGAAGCACCCCAAGTATAACCAGCACCAAATGCAGATAAGATTAGGTTGTCGCCTTTCTTTAGTTTTCCTGCTCTGTGATATTCAGTTAGGCATAGTGGAATAGTAGCTGCAGTTGTATTACCATATTTATCGATGTTAATCATAACTTTATCTCTGCTAATTCCCATTCTATCCGCAGTAGCATCAATGATACGCAAGTTGGCTTGATGAGGAACAAGATAAGCTATGTCTTCAGATTTAAGATTGCTAAGCTGCATCAATTCAGCAGAAACAGCAGCCATTCCTATTACAGCTACTTTAAATACTGCTTTCCCATCCTGATAGATGTAATGCCATTTTTTATCAACAGTTTCATGAGAGGCAGGATTTAAACTTCCACCACCAAGCATATACAATGCATCTTTTCCTTTACCATCTACTCTTAAAATGGAATTCTGCAATCCAATTGATTTATCTTCGGTTGGCTCAAGTAAAACGGCTGAACCGGCATCACCAAATAAAATGCAATTATTTCTATCAGTGTAATCTGTAATGGAACTCATTTTATCTGCTCCAATTACCAAAACTTTTTTGTACCTACCTGATTCGACAAGACTGCAACCAGTTTGAAACGCAAATAAAAATCCGGAACAAGCCGCTGAAAGGTCAAATCCCCACGCATTATTTGCACCTATTTTATCCTGCACTAAACATGCAGTTGCCGGAAAAAACATATCCGGAGTAACGGTCGCTACGATGATTACATCAATATCATTTGGCGATACATTATATTTTTCTAATAAATCTTTAGCAGCTAGTGCAGCTAAATCACTTGTTGCGCCATGTTCAAGGATTCTTCGTTCACTAATTCCGGTTCTGCTTTTAATCCATTGATCGTTGGTCTCAACTATAGATTCAAAATATTTGTTATCCAAAATTTTATCCGGTACATACATTCCAACTCCGGTGACCATTGCATTATATCTTTTATATGACATCAGTTATCCAATTATTTTTTGTGAATATTGTTCAATAGAATTTTCTAGCTTTTTAATTAAATTTTTATTGTACATTTCTCTTGCTTTCAAAACCATATTTTTGATTCCATCTATAGAACTTGAACCATGCCCAATAATAGTGATGGCCTTAACACCAAGAAGCGGAATTCCACCGTAATCATTTGGATCAAATACTTTGAAAGTTTTTCTTATCGAATTTCTTGAAATTGCAATTTTAATTTTATCGAAGAAATTTGCATCAGCAGTTTTTTTTAACATTGGCTTTAATATTTTTAGAAATGATTCGCCGAACTTAAGCAAAATATTTCCAACAAAGCCATCACAAATAACAATGTTAACTTTACCAGTCAGAATATCCCCGCCTTCAATATTACCACAAAAATTTAAATTTGAATTTTTCAGAAGTTCGAAAGTTTCTTTTGTTAATTTGTTCCCTTTTTCATTTTCTTCACCTACTGATAATAGTCCAATAGTTGGATTTTGTATCCCATACATTTCTCTTATATAAACATCGGCTAATTGCGCATAGCCCAAAAGATGCTGTGGTTTTGAATCGACAAAAGCGCCAACATCAAATACAGTAGTAACTCCAGCTAAATTTGGTATATAGGTTCCTATAGTCGGCCTCTCAACGCCTTTTAATCTACCTATTAATAAAGTGCTGGCTGCAGCAACAGCACCAGTATTTCCAGCGCTTACAAAGGCATCAGCTTTACCATCTCGAACTGATTGTGCACATTTTACAATAGATGAATTAGATTTTGATTTCAGTGCTGATGTTGGAGATTCACCCATTTCAATAACTTCATCCGAGTGAAAAATATTTTTTTCATCAAATGAAAGATTATTAGATTTAACTACATTAAGTATTAAATCTTTTTTCCCCACAAGAATTAATTCAAAATCTTGTTTCTCATTATATGCATTAATAGCTCCAACAACAGCGTTTTGAGGGGCGTAATCACCCCCCATTGCATCAACAACTATTCTGCATTTTAATTTATTAGTTTTTGAATCATCCATCAGATGGGTAAGCTATTAATTATCCTAGCTTTTGGGAATAAACATAGAACGTTCATTGTAATAACCGCAGGAGGGACAAGCACGATGTGCAAGTTTCATTTCACCGCAATTTGAACAAGTGCTAAGTGAAGGGACTGTAGCTTTATAATGTGTTCTGCGTTTATCTCTACGACTCTTTGACATCTTACGTTTTGGATTTGGCATTTGATCATTCCATTATTTTAATTGAGATTTAATTTATCTTTCAAATTCATTAAGGGCTTCCACCTTGGATCTATTTCATCATTATTGCATTTACACTGTTCTTTATTTAAATCAACTCCGCATCTATAACATAATCCTTTACAATCATCTTTGCATAAATGTTTCATTGGCACAGAAAGTAATGCAAATTCTCTTACATCGTCTTTGATGTTTATCTTATCAGCGTTTCGATTCAAATAAGATACATTAATAGATTTTGTTTCAGCAGGTTCTTCATTCATCAAATAGACCATTTCATAATCACTCTTTAGTCTAGAATTAAATTCTTTTCCACATCTATCGCATTGATATTTAACCTTGAAATCACTTGAAACAGATAGAATGATTTGGTCATGTAATTTATTTAGAACCACAACAGATTTAGATTTTCCATAATATGGTTTTTCTAAATCCAGATTTTCTATTTTCTCTTCAAATATAAATTCATGAGTTCCCTCACTCAGATTTGAAATTTTTATATTCATCTTGCAAAATCACGCAAAAAATGACACTTAATATATATTTATAGGTCTTTATAATCAAACATTTTAATTGCTTAAAAATTAACTTTTTGTTTATAACAATCAAAATTAAAGGTAATTATTGGATAAAGTTCTTTTTATTTAGTTTTGAATAACCAAATATATAATTCAATTATGGTACTTCTAAACCTAATAATGATTGCCAAGTGCTCGAAGTAAAAAACCTATATAAGAGATATAAAAACATAGTAGCTGTAGATAGAATTTCTTTTCAAGTAAAACCTGGAAGGATTTTTGGATTAATTGGTCCAAACGGTGCCGGCAAAACTACCACTATGCGAATGATTTTGAATATCATCAAACCTTCCGATGGAGAAATTTTATTTGAGAACAGAAAATCATTCAATGACTTTTATAATATTGTTGGCTATCTGCCTGAAGAGAGAGGTTTATACAAAAAAAGCAAAGTAATTGATCTCCTCCTCTATTTTGGTTCTCTTAAAAATATGAAAAGAAGTATTGCAAGAAATGAAATTATGGTTTGGTTAAACAGATTTGGTATTAAGAATTTGGCTTATCGAAAAATTGAAGAGCTATCAAAAGGCAACCAACAAAAAGTGCAATTTATCGCTTCCATAATTCATAATCCGAAAATTTTAATCTTAGACGAACCATTTTCGGGATTTGATCCTATCAACCAGCAGGAAATTAAAAATTTTATTATAGAGTTTGTAAACTCAGGTAAGATATTAATTCTTTCCACACATCAAATGGATATGGCAGAAAAATTATGTTCTGAAATATTCCTGATTAACAAAGGCAAGGAAGTTTGCAGCGGTGAACTTGCTGATTTAAAGAAAAGATTTGGAGGTAACCATATTAGGATTGAGTTTGAAGGTAATCCTGATTTTTTAAAAATCCATGAAATGATTTTACAATATGAAATTTTTAGTAACTATTCAGAAATTCAACTAAGAGATTCAATCATCCCGTCTGAGTTTTTAAAATCAATTGTTGATATGACGACTTTAACACATTTTTCGGTAATTGAACCGAGTCTTAATAAAATATTTATTGATCTGGTTAAACAAAGCTCCAGTAAAATAATATGAAAAAAATATTTGAAATTGCTAGATGGGAATACGTTGAAAAAATTAGGACAAAATCCTTTATTATTTCTTTAATAATTACACCTTTTGTTATTATACTATTTTCAATAATTCCTACAATGCTATCAGAAGATAACCCAGATACAACCAGGGTTTTTGGTTTATTGGATGAAACTAATATCAGTTTTACAGATTTGAATGAAGAGCTATCGGAATACAAATTAAAAAATCATCAACCGGTGTATTTATTAATTAATTTAAACGTAAAAGAAAAGAGTTTTGATGAAAATCAAAATGATGCGGATAAAAAAGTTATTACAAGAAGTATAGATGGTTATATATTAATTTATAAAATGGCTAAAGATTCTTTAAGATTAGAATTTAGAGGTAGAAATTTTTCAGGTTCACAAGATATAACTCGGTTTGAAACTGCTCTTAATAATATCGCATTAAAGCAGCGGCTAAAAGCAAATAATATTGATCCGCAAATAATAAATTTTAATAAAAACAGAATTTCCTTTAACCAAATTAAAATTACTGATTCAGGTAAAAGTAATACTGATTTTCTATCTGTGTTTTACACATCAATAATTTTTATAGTTCTTTTAACTTTAATGATTATTTATTCTGGTCAAATGCTTGTTCGCAGTCTGCTGGAAGAGAAATCAAATCGATTAATTGAAATTCTTATTTCAAGTTGTAAATCCGAGGAATTATTAACCGGGAAAATAATCGGACTTACTGCACTGGGCTTAACTCAAATTTTTATCTGGGCATTTATTGCGCTGGTTTTAACGGGTATAAATGTTATCTCCACGAATTCACTTCAAAATATTCCGGAAATTCTTGTTTATTTTATACTCGGATATCTTTTTTATACATCGCTTCTTGTAGGGATCGGGTCGGTGGTTTCAACCGAGCAAGAAGCACAACATGTAACTAGTTATTTAAGTATGATTCTGATTATTCCTATCGTTATAATTTTACCTGCAATGCAAAATCCACAATCTGATTTGATAAAAATACTAAGCTTTATTCCACTTACATTACCATCTGTAATGATACTAAAACTAAATATTACAGATATTACAGTTTTAGAATTTGCGATTACAGTAATTATTATGATAATTTCTATTTTTTTAACGATAAAAATATCAGCAAAGATTTTTAAAATCGGTATTTTATATTATGATAAAATGCCAACCTTGAAAGAATTAAAGAATTGGATATTCCAGAAGTAAAATAATTTTGGATTTTTCAAATCTTATTCAATAATTTGTCTTAAGAATTATTTAATAATGTAATCGAAATTAAAAAGCATGCTAATCATATCCTCTGCAATTGCTTCCATCATTCCTATGACAGTTTATTTATTTTTAATTTGGAAGTTTGACAGGTATGACCGCGAACCCTTCAATTTTGTGTTTATAAATTATATTTGGGGCGCTGTTGGTGCGATTGTTTTAGCTATCATTGGCAGCTTTATTTTTACTTCTATTGCGTCTGTCTTTATCAAAGACAGTATGGATTTAAACCGGTTTGGTTCAATAGTGGTTGCACCAATAGTGGAAGAAATAACCAAAGGATTTTTCCTTATAATTACAATTGCAAATCGAAAATTTGATAATCTAACTGATGGTATTGTTTATGGTGGTGCAATTGGACTTGGTTTTGGAATGACTGAAAACTTCCTTTACTTCATTTCATTTGAAGAAAGTGTTTCAAACTGGGTGATGCTCGTAATAATCAGAAGTTTATTTTCTGCCGTTATGCATTGTATATCTACAGCTACATTGGGTGCATTTTTAGGATTGGCAAAATTTAAACCTAATACTAAAAAAATATTTTACGCTTTTGTTGGTTTACTCTTAGCTATGTTTATTCATTCAATTTGGAATTTTACACTTAGTTTTGAAAAGATGGCTCCTTTAGGTTTCTTATTCATATTCATTTCAATAATTATTTTTGTTACAACATTTTCGATCTCAATACACAGCGAAAGAAAAATTATTTACAGAGAATTGAAAGAGGAATCTGATAATGGGCTAATTCCACCTTTGCATCTTGATATATTAAGCTCATCACAAAGAGAAAGAAAGGGCTGGTGGGATGAAAACAGTAGAAATATTTATATCAAAGCGGCAACTACTTTAGCATTTAGAAAAGTTCAACTCCGTAATTCAAATGGATTGAGTAAACAATATTATGAGCGTGATGTTGAAAATTATAGAAATTTTATCAGCAATATTCTCTCAAATCCACAAAGGATTTAAATGCAATGAATAACAATGCTGCATACATAATACCAAATTCATCTATTCAAAATCCCAACACACTTAAAATTTTTGAGAATTTTACAATTGATGACTCAAAATTCTTAAGATCTACTTTATATCTTAATCTGATTGATAATTTTTTAATAAGTGATAGTAAAACTGATTTTTATTTTATAATGGATGAACACGACCGGGAATATTTGTCAGATGAATTTAGGATATATAATCTAAATTTTATCTTTACCGATCTGACAAAACAGAAATTATTGTTCGAAAAATTATCAACCAAGGAATTCACCTTATATAAAAACAATATTATTCTATCCACAGATTTAATTGGGATTAATTTAATTGAATTAAATAAATGTTTTAATTTGTTAAATATTGATGATGAATCCCTTTTGATTGGAAAATCTAAAGAAGGACAAATTGGTATATTTGGTTTTAATACTTATTCTAATATCACATTCGATTGCCTAATTAAATCAAATTTTTTATACAACGATTTTTTAGGTTGCACTAAAACGATATCCCATTTTATTCACACTTTAAACGATATATTACTTATAAATAATATTGATAACTTTAAACAAATGTATTTTGAGTTATCCCAGAAAAAAAGTATTGAATATTGTTCCCAGCAAATGCACGAACGATTTACACATTTATTTGTAGAGTATAAGGATTTGTTAAAATGAGCAAAGTTGGAATCTTTGGCGGCACTTTCGATCCGATTCATCACGGACATTTGATAACTGCTCAATCGGTTAAAGAAATTCGTGAGCTTGATAAAATAATTTTTATGCCTGCTTACATTTCACCTCATAAACAACATGCAAAAGCTTCCAGCGCTCAAAATAGATTGAATATGCTAAAGCTCGCTCTTGATGATATTCCCTTTTTCGAATATTCTGATTATGAAATAAAACAGCATACGATTTCTTACACAATAGACACACTTCGCGAATTTAAAAATTATTATGAAGAAATCGATTTGATAATTGGATATGATAATATTTTTCAATTTCATACCTGGAAAGAACCTGATGAAATTTTAAAGTTAGCTAATGTTGTTGTACTAAAGAGAAAGTCATCTCATCCTTTTGATTTTGTAGATAAATATGTTGAAGCTGCAACATTTGTTCAAACTCGCGGTATTGAGATAAGTGCGACTGATATTCGCAATCGTGTTCATGCTGATTTACCAATTTACTACTTGGTACCCGAAAAAGTTTTAACTTACATTTACCAAAATAAACTATACAAGGAATAAACATTGAAAATATTAGTAACCGGCGGTGCTGGTTTTATTGCTTCTCAAATCGCCGATGCATTTATTAATGAAGGTCATAATGTTACAATTGTTGATGACCTATCTTCTGGCTTTGAAAAAAATATAAATCCAAAGGCTAAGTTTGTTAAAGCAAATATTTGTGATAAAAATCTTTCTAAACTTTTTGGAGATGAAAAATTTGATGTGGTTAATCATCACGCTGCACAAATGGATGTTAGAAGATCCGTAAAAGATCCTGAGTTTGATGCGACAACAAATATTCTTGGCACAATTAACTTGCTTCAGAATTGTATTAAATATGGCGTAAAGAAATTTATGTTCGCATCAACCGGAGGAGCAGTTTATGGTGAACAGGAATACTTCCCTGCCGATGAAAAACATCCAACACAGCCGCGCTCACCTTACGGAATATCAAAGCTTGCTGTTGAAAAATACATTCACTTTTATAATGCAGAGTACCGATTAAAATATTCAATACTTCGTTATGCAAATATTTATGGTATGCGCCAAAACCCATTTGGAGAAGCCGGAGTAGTCGCAATCTTTTCCACAAAACTTTTAAAAGGTGATCAACCAATAATTAATGGTGATGGAAAACAAACACGTGATTATGTTTTTGTTGGTGATGTTGTAAAGGCTAACCTTCTCGCACTTAACGATGAAGCAAATGATATTTATAATATAGGAACAGAAATCGAAACTGATGTTAATCAGCTATTTCATTATATCAATTCAATTATAGAAGCCGGCAAAGAAGAAAAGCATGGACCAGCTGCCCCCGGCGAACAAATGCGAAGTGTAATCACAAGCAATAAACTTTTTAACAAATTCGGCTGGCGACCTAAAACTAAAATTGAAGATGGTTTGAAAGCAACTGTTGAACATTTTCGAAAAGAATTAAAAAAATAGAATGTCAGAGAATATTTTAATAGATAAGATTTCATCCGGTGATAGACGAAGTATTGCAAGATCAATCTCAAAGGTTGAATCAGGTAATAGCAGTTCAACAGAACTTATAAAAGAATTATTTTCAAAAACCGGGAAAGCATATCGCATAGGAATCACAGGACCTCCAGGAGCGGGCAAAAGCACAATTACAAATCAGCTTACAAAACTTTTCCGTAAGCAAAATAAAAAAGTTGGAATTATAGCTGTTGACCCCACTTCCCCGTTTACAGGCGGCGCACTACTTGGCGATCGAGTGCGAATGAATGACATTGGAATGGACGATGGAGTTTTTATCCGGAGTATGGCAACTCGAGGAAGTCTAGGCGGTTTATCTAAAAAAGCAATTGATGCTGCTGATGTTTTGGATGCTGCGGGGTTCGATATAATAATTTTTGAAACTGTCGGTGTTGGACAATCAGAACTTGATATTGCCCAGGCTGCAGATACCACAATTGTTGTGCTTGTACCGGAAAGCGGTGATTCAGTCCAGGCAATGAAAGCCGGGTTGATGGAGATTGCAGATTTTTTTGTTTTAAATAAAAGTGACAGACCGGGATCGCAACAAGCATATACATCGTTACAAACAATTTTGATGATAAAAGATCACGATGAAAATTCGTGGCTCCCAAATATTATTAAAGCTATCGCATCCGAAAATAAAGGCATTGATGAAATTGCCAATGAAATTGACCTGCATAAAATTTTTATGAAAGAAAAAAATCTTTTTCAATCCAAAAGAGAACGGCAAACTAAAGTTAGAATTAAAGAAATTGTCGAGCATAAATTAAAAGATGAATTGTGGAGCGAGAGTGGTGAAAATTCTTTAAATTTGTTTTTGAAAAAAGTAATTCTCGGCAGTGCTTCACCATATCACATTGCTGAAGAAATTATTAAAGAATTTAAAAATAGAATTTGAAATTTTAATTAAATATTATCTTGATTTTTTGTAGCAAAACATATGTCAGACTGAGCCTGTCGAAGTCTGACCTAACTCAGTTTAGTTGTCACACTTCGACTTCGCTCAGTGTGACTATGGATTATGTTTATTTTTTTTCAGTATAATTAATACTCATTTATTTAGAAATTGAAGTTTTAAAAGGAGTTTTAATGGAACAAAAACCTTTTCTGCCTGAACTAACAGAAAATCAAATCATAATCCGAAATACAATCAGGGAATTTGCAGAAAAAAATATTCGTCCTGTAATTATGGAGTTTGACGAATCACAAAAATTTCCGATGGAGATTATGAAACAACTTGGAGAACTTGGCTTTCTCGGAATACTTGTACCTGAAGAATACGGCGGGGCAGGTTTGGGATACGTTGATTATGCAATTATCATAGAAGAACTTTCACGTGTTGATCCTTCAATAGGACTTTCTGTTGCAGCTCATAACGGGCTTTGTACAAATCATATAAATATGTTTGGCTCTGAAAACCAAAAGAAAAAATATCTTCCTGATCTTGCAAGTGGAAATAAAATTGGAGCCTGGGGACTAACAGAATCTTTTTCCGGAAGTGATGCGGCGGGATTAAAAAGTATCGCCATTAAAGATGGAGACTCCTGGATTTTAAACGGCAGTAAACAATTTACAACGCACGGTACTGTTGGAGGAACGTATGTTATAATGGCAATTACAAATAAAGACGCGGGTAAAAAAGGAATCTCAGCATTCATTCTAGAAAAAGGAATGGATGGATTAATCATTGGCAAAAAAGAAAACAAACTTGGCATGCGAGCAAGTGATACCACACAATTATCTTTTGAAAATTGTAAAGTACCGGTTGAAAATCTTTGCGGCGAAGAAGGAATGGGGTTTATTAACTCAATGCAAATTCTTGAAGGTGGTAGAATCTCTATCGCTTCCTGCAGCATTGGCTTAGCCCAGGGTTGTTTGGATGCATGTCTAAAATATTCGCAAGAAAGAAAACAGTTTGGCAAAGCTCTTTCAGATTTTCAAGCGACTCAATTTAAACTTGCAGAAATGGCTACCAATATTGAAGCTGCCAGAATGCTGACTTTGCGCGCTGCTGCAATGAAAGATGACGGAATACCAAACACAAAACAAGCAGCAATGGCAAAACTATTTGCAAGCGAGATAGCCGAAAAAGCTTCGAGCGAAGCAGTACAAATTTTTGGTGGATATGGATTTATAAAAGAATATCCCGTAGAAAAATTTTATCGTGATGTTAAACTTTTAACCATCGGTGAAGGAACATCAGAAATTCAGCGAATAGTTATTGCTAGAGACCTACTGAAAGATTAAAAAAGTTTAAGTGTCATTCCCACGAAAGTGGGAATCCATCCATATAAAGATTAGAAATAGATTCCTGCTTTCGCAGGAATGACAGATTAAGGCAATGAAAACAATCCGAACAAATATAAAAGAGAACGAATCTTTTCTTAAACGAGAAGACTTTCAAAAAGAATTGTTACGAAAACTTGCCGCTGCTAAAGAAACTGTTAAAGAAGGTGGCGGAAAGAAATCAATTGAAAAGCATAAAGCTAAAGGAAAGCTTACTGCCCGTGAAAGAATAAATCTTCTTGTTGATGATTCAAAAAAGTTTTTTGAGTTAAGCACGTTCGCTGCTTATGGAATGTATGAAGAATATGGCGGCGCTCCTTCGGCAGGAACAATTTATGGGATGGGAAAAATTCACGGAAGAGATTGCGTAATTGTTGCAAACGATGCAACTGTAAAAGCCGGCGCGTGGTTTCCAATCACTGCAAAGAAAAATTTACGTGCCCAGGAAATTGCAATGGAAAATCTCCTTCCAATTATTTATTTAGTTGATAGTGCCGGAGTTTTCCTTCCTCTTCAAGAAGATATTTTCCCTGACAAAGAACATTTCGGAAGAATCTTTCGCAACAATGCTAAAATGTCTTCTATGTCTATTCCACAGATCGCAGCGATAATGGGACCTTGTGTTGCGGGCGGAGCTTATCTTCCAATTATGAGTGATGAAGCTTTGATCGTTGAAGGCGAAGGATCTGTTTTTCTTGCAGGTTCACATTTAGTTCGTGCTGCAATTGGTGAAGTGATTGATAATGAAAGCCTTGGCGGTGCAAAAGTTCAATCAAACATTTCCGGTGTTACAGATTACATAATGAAAAACGATGAAGAATGTATTGCTCAAATAAGAAGTTTGGTAGAAAAGTTTGGCAAGAATGAAAATGCCGGATTTGATAGAGCCGAAATTCAACAATCAAAATTTTCTCAAAAGGAAATTCTTGGAATACTCCCGGAAGACACACTAAAACCTTATGATACTTATGAATTAATTGCAAGGATTGTAGATAATTCTGAAATAGATGAATACAAAGCTGGCTTTGGAAAAACTTTAATTACGGCTTACGGCAGGATTGATGGCTGGGCGGTTGGTATCGTTGCAAATCAACGGAGTGTAGTTAAAACCGAGCAAGGCGAAATGCAGGTTGGTGGTGTTATCTATTCTGATTCTGCAGACAAAGCAACAAGATTTATTATGAACTGCAATCAGAAAAAGATTCCACTTTTATTTTTACAAGATGTAACAGGATTTATGGTTGGTAGTAAAGCTGAACACGGTGGAATAATAAAAGACGGCGCAAAGATGGTAAATGCAGTTGCTAATTCGGTTGTTCCTAAAATTACAATTATTACCGGCAACAGTTTTGGTGCGGGCAATTATGCAATGTGCGGTAAAGCTTACGATCCGCGATTTATCTTTGCTTATCCAAATGCAAAAATTTCTGTTATGGGCGGAAATCAGGCAAGCAGTGTTTTACTTGACATCAAATTAAAGCAGGAAGAGAAAAGCGGACACAAATTCAGCGATGATGATAAAAAGAAATTGCTGCATGACATTTTAAAATCTTACGATGAAAAAAGCACTCCACTTTACGCAGCAGCAAGATTATGGGTTGATGAAATTATTGATCCATCCCAAACACGCGAATGGGTTTCTATGTGTTTGGAA
>JAVHOU010000185.1:0-10808 GCA_036170275.1 Ignavibacteriaceae bacterium | reverse complement strand
TTACACTTTAATCTGTTTTATTTTAATCTCTTATCCGGTTTTTAAGGGACAACTAGCTAACTAATAAAATTTTCTTACTGGAAACGATTTTGAAGGTGAAGGGAAAGATTATTACATAACCACTTCAAAGTTTGGTAAAGAATTTAAAATGGCTAATAATGAATGTGTATTTTATAGCAGTATGTTTACACTTAACGAAGATAATGAAGAGTTTGATCCAGATGATAATCCTGATATTTACAAATACCATTAGAAGGAATTATATCTTAGAAGACTGACAGGGCAAATTTCTTTAACGTATGTTCTAAATTGAATCTGGCATAAGATTATTTCTTCTTTGCAAACTCATCAAGCATATATTTTGCAACTGCTTCTGCTTCCTGTGGTTTTAATCCCGGGTTTGGCATTGGTGGATAAGCAGGATCTACTTTTACAGGGTTACGTATAAACGCAACTAACTGAGCTTGTTTTCCAACATACTTTGGCAATACATCAAAGTGTGCAGGTCCAACAAGTTTTTGTTCAAACTTATGACAGCTTGCACATCGTACATCATAAATTTCTTTCCCGCTTAAAACTGCAACTGTTCCCTCGCCTTTTAAGTTAGCTAGTATTTTATCGTATTCAGTACTTAAAACTAATGATTGATTTTTAGTTGCATTTGTCATAGCCTTCTGATCTTTAATGATAAAAGCAACTGCAGCAAAAATCAGGATAAAGAAAACCATCGAACCAAAACGATAATCATTTTTATATTGGATCATATAAAAGAAATGATATGAAAGAAAGATTAATAAAATACTTATGACTGTATAAATAAAAATCGAACCGGATAAATTTGTTTCAGGGAATGAAAATAAATTTATCGCGATTAAAACCGGCAAAATAATTGAAGCCCTTAACCCTGCTTTTGATGCAGTATCTTTAACGAACTTTGTATAGAGGGCATCCTCTTCTTTTTTAGATTCTTTCCAATATAGATGTATGAAAAGTATAGCAGCATTTGTAAGTGTAAATGCAAACGCAATAAATATTAATAAGTTTAGAAGTACCTTTGGTGCAGCTAATGAAGTAATGAATCCCGGGAAATTCCAGGATGTGAATGTTGTTGCAGAAGTTAAGGCTGCAACATAAAACCAAATACCTATAAACATTAAAACTAAACCCGATTTTCCATAAGTTAAACTTAGATGTGAAGATGTTGTTTTGATTTTGTGATAATCTTCCTCCGTATCCTTATCACTAATTGAACTTGAGTTTACAGACGTTATAACATTACTCAACATCATTGAGTAGCGGTATGTATAAATCATAAATAACGCTACGATTAAAAATGCAAATGATAAAGCAAGAAAACTTACTGTTTGTATTTGTACGTTATGCAAAAGTTGAGTAAAAATAAGTATTGCTGTAAAAAGAGGAACAAGTCCTAAAATAATTCCAATGTTATTATTTACAGTTACGTATTCGATAATATCTTTTGAAATTTTTTTATAGTAAAGAGTTTTAGTCTTTCTAAATTTTTTACCATAATAAATTGATGCAAATGTTCCGCCAAATATTATGCTAATGAAAGGGACAAATAATGCAAGCACTAAAATCAGCATATAATGCAACAGTTCGATATGTTCTGCTGATTGCGGTAAAACTAATTTATCTAAAAAATCCATAGGTTATTACTTTGTTTGATTTATGAAACAAAAAGTTTATCGATTGAAACAATAAGCACAACGAATAAAGCAAAATAGTTTATGCTTCTAAAAGCAAATCTGAATGAAAAGGATTCTTGGGTTGAACTTAATAAACTTATTGATTTATAAGCCAACCAAATTGCTGCAATAAATAAACTGTAATTAATAAATTGATTATGCGAAATCTGAAAAAGTGGTAGCAGTAATCCGGTTACAGCAGTAGCTAAAATCCAAACAAATGTTATTCTACCCAATTGCTGCTGGGTAAATATCTGAGTTAGAGTTGGAAATCCTGCTTGTTGATAATCCTTATCAAGCATCATCAACAAAAGCCAGAAATGTGGTATCTGCCAGATAAAAAAGAAAAATGAAATTAAAATTATTTGTGGATCCAACAGATTACCGCCGCCGGCAACCCAACCTACAATAGGTGGAATAGCACCAACTAATGCCCCTGGAATTATTGCCAGTGGTGTAACTTTTTTTAATGGAGTATAAACTGCGTTGTACCAAATTAAATTTAGCAGTCCGAATGATAAAGCCAACAGACCGCTTCCGATAAAAAGTAATATTGATCCCAGGATTATTAATACAGCAGAAATTATTAATGTATTTAAAGCAGATATTCTTCCAGAAGGTATTGGACGATTCTTTGTTCTATCCATCATAACATCTGTTTTTCTTTCCTGGTAATGATTAAGTGCAGCCGAGCCGCAAGCTAATAACAAAATTCCAATAGAAGGTAAAATTATTTTTGTACTAATCGAATTTGTTGCGGCAATAAAACCAAACATAGTTGTAACAGTTACAAAAAATGTAATTCTAAGTTTTGTTATTTCAATCAATATTTGGATCTTATTTTTCAAAACCTATTTACCTTTAACTGTGTCTGTTGAATCTTTTACAATCGTTGAATCTGTTCTTACACCTGAATTTAACCATGCAGCAAAATTCTTTTCTGAAATAACTTTAACTTTATTGTACATATGAGAGTGATTTAAGCCGCAATACTCAGCACATGCTATATCAAATTGCCCAAGTTCCTCTGCTTTAAACCAAACTGATCTCTTTTGATTGGGATAAACATCTTTTTTAATTCTGAATTTAGGGACATAGAATGCATGGTTTACATCTAAAGAATGCAGATTTAATTTTATTGGTTTATTTACCGGCACATAAAGCGAATCCGAAATTTTTCCATTCTCATATTTAAAAGTCCATTTCCACATCTGAGCAGTAACATCTACATTTAATGAATTAGCAGGAGCATCAGACATATCAATATATCCAACCCATCCATACCAAAACATTATTAAAACAAGTATAGTAGGAATAACAGTCCATGCAATTTCTAAACCCATGTTTCCATGAAAGTTGGTAGCTTTTGGATTTTTTTTACGATTGTATTTTACAACAAAATAAATCATCAATCCTGTTATAAGCACAAGAAAGAAAACTGATACAATCAAACTAAACAGAAAGATGGCATCAACATCGTGTGAAAAATTGGAAGCACCATTAAACATATTTAATTCCTTACGATAAAAGAATAATCAGAGAATAATAAAATGAAAGAGATAATCAGAAATAGAAGTGCAACTCCCACGAATGCTCGGAACGTTTTACTTTCGCTTCTCAAGTGCATAAATATTTTAAGCACTAAGAAAGATTTGATTGAGGCAATAACCAAAGCAGTTGCAATTGTTATTCCTCCAAGATTTATCCCGGCAACAGCAACCGTAACTCCTGTTAAAGCCAATAAAGCCATCCATACAAGGATATAAACACCATAGCCTGGAGTATGTTGAGTATGCTCTAAATGTTCGTCTTGATTATTTTCCATTTACAAAACCTTTGTTGTCTTAAAAGCAATATTTTTCTCTGCCTATCTGAAAGCAAGTTTTCAAATCCCAGTATTAAGATTGATTTATATTTCTAATTTTAACTTATAACAACATGTTACGCACGAAACTAATTTCTGTTCTAAATCCGTAAAACAGACTTAAGTCTGTTCTACGATTTCAAAAATAGTTCAACAACCTCTGTGCAACGTGACTTATACCCTATTAATTATTCTACTATAATTCATCATCCATTAAACATCTACCATCGAATCTATGTTATCAAATAAAATAACGGGAATAAAAAAATCCAAATTATATCAACTAAGTGCCAATATAATCCAGCAGACTCAAGTTTTACATAATTAGTATCCGTAATTACTCCTTTAGAAGTAAGCCTTGTCATCATACCAATCAATACAACACCAATAATAACGTGTAATCCATGTAAACCAGTCATTACATAATACAAACCGAAAAATAAAATTTCACCGGGAGGCTTTGATAATAAAATATCGGAACCCGGATAAATTCCGTGATGAAATTTTGCTGTCCATTCAAAATATTTATTAACCATAAATCCTAATGCAAGAACAATAGTTAATAACTGGAAAAATATCGATAATGCTTTTTGTTTTCTCTGTATTGCCGTTATTGCCAGCACCATAGTTAAAGAGCTTGTAAGTAAAATTGCTGTATTAAATGTTCCAACAATTGTATTTAATTCCTTTGCTGCAAGATGGAAATCATCCGGATGCATATATCTGTAAACAGAATAAAGAATAAACATACCTCCAAATAATATTAGTTCTGTAAAGAGGAATAGCCACATTCCCATTCGAGCACCAACATCATCACGATGAATGTGAGCTACTGCTTGTTCTTGAGAAGTCACTTAGCCTCCTGATTTTTTAGAATATCAATTTCATTTTGTTTGTATTCGTAAGGTGCTGCATAAACAGTTGGGATATCAATAAAGTTTTCATGAATTGGCGGCGTATCCGTTGTCCATTCAAGCGTTTCTCCGCCCCAGGGATTTTTCTCTGTAGTTTTCGTCCCACTTAACCACGCCTTTAAAAGATTTCCAAACATCAGCAAAATACCTGCAACAAGAATCCACGAGCCAATTGTAGAGATTAGGTGATAGATATGAAATTCAGGAAGATAATCATAATATCGTCTTGGCATTCCAAGCCATCCCATAATAAACATAGGAAAATAGGTAGTGTTGAATCCAACAAACACTAACCAGAAAGCATACTTTGAAACTTTTTGATTGTACATTTTTCCAAACATTTTCGGGAACCAGTAATGCAAAGCTGCAAACAAACCAAATCCTGTTCCACCAAACATAACATAATGAAAATGTGCAACAATAAATGACGTATCTGTAATCATAATATCTACGGACAAAATACCTTGCATAATTCCAGTTAATCCTCCAATCGTAAATTGAAAGATGAAGGCAAGTGCAAACAACAAAGGGGTTGATAATTCGATAGAGCCTTTGTATAAAGTTGCTGTCCAGTTAAAAACTTTTATAGCACTTGGAATAGCAACAACCATTGTAAGTAGTGAAAAGATAAATTGCCCGGTATTGCTCATTCCAGCAGTGAACATATGATGTGCCCAAACCATAGAACCAAAAAGTGCAATTGCAATACTGGACATTGCGATAAATTTATAACCAAATATTGTTCTTCTTGCA
The DNA here is from genome assembly GCA_036170275.1 of Ignavibacteriaceae bacterium. Lineage (GTDB taxonomy): Bacteria > Bacteroidota > Ignavibacteria > Ignavibacteriales > Ignavibacteriaceae > IGN3. The sequence continues at coordinate 5,568 of JAVHOU010000185.1, read as the reverse complement.
AAGACGGGAATAATTTCTGATACGACACCCATTGCAGGAAGAATCATTATATAAACTGCAGGGTGAGAATAAATCCAAAATAAATGCTGATAAAGAACGGGATCACCGCCGAGCGCAGGATCAAAAAGTCCAACACCAAATAACCTTTCGATGATAACGAGTAAAAGAGTAATACCAATAATCGGTGTTGCTAAAATTTGTACCCAGGCAGTGGCATAAAGTGACCAGACTGAAAGAGGCATTTTAAACCATGTCATACCAGGCGCTCTTAATCTATGCACTGTTGTAACGAAATTTATTCCTGTAAAGATTGATGAAAATCCTAAAACAAATGCTGCAAAAAGAGCAAAGACAACATTGCTGCCTGTTCTAACGCTGTAAGGAATATAGAAAGTCCAGCCAGTGTCTGCGGGTCCTCCGGGAAGAAGAATTGAGATAATAACCAGTAATCCACCCAGAATGTATAAATACCAGGTAAATAAATTTAAACGGGGAAAGGCAACATCGCGTGCACCAATTAAAATTGGCAGAAAAAAGTTTCCGAAAATTGCAGGAATGCCCGGGATAACAAATAAAAAAATCATTGTTACACCGTGAAGTGTAAAGAGTGCATTATAAGTTTGAGCATCCATTATCGTTCTGCCCGGTGCAATCAATTCAAGCCGCATCAGAAAACCAAATGTCATTCCCACTAAAAAGAATGAAAGAATTGCGACTAAATAAATTATGGCTATACGTTTATGATCGGTAGATAATATCCAGCCAAGTACACCTTTATGTTTACCTTGATAGTCAATATAACTAGGCTGCTTTCCGTTAGCAGGAACTGTAATTGCTTCACTCATCTTATAAAATTACCTCGCTTTAATAGAATCTTTTTTAGGTTTAAACCTTAAGTATAAAATAAACAATCCAACAAGTAATAAAATTCCAATGCCAAAAATTCTTGTAAAACTAAGAACATAAGTTTGTCCTTCCGGATCATATCTAAAACAAAACTGCAGAACTTTAGCTATCGTTGGAGTAACTTTTCCTTCCGATGTTTCGATAACCGACATTTTAAAATCAAAAGGTAAAACTCCAAATCCACGTCGATCAGAAAAACCAGGAAAAAGATATCTGCAAATTTTCCCTTTGTTATCTACAAAAATAAACGCGCCAGTATGCCGAAAATCCTTGCCCTGCCTCTTGAAATAAAACCCGGCGGCATCAGCAACTTTTTTTATTGTTGCACTGTCCCCTGTTAAAAATCTCCAACTCTCAGGAGGAACACTTTTCTCAACTGCCTGAATAAACATTTGCTTTTTAGCTAAAGCATCTTTTGGAGTTTCCAACTCATTCATACTTATAACAACAATGTTATAATCAACACCTAGAACTAAATCCGATTTATTAATGGTGTTTGATAACTCCATTAAAAGTGGACTGCAAATGCCCGGACAGTTATAATAAACAAAAGCTAATACTGTTGTCTTTGTAAATAAATCTTTTAGTAAAACTTTATTGCCATTTTCATCTAAAAAACTTTCCTGTAAGGGAATAAATTTCCCGAGTTGTTCATCAATTCCTATTTCAATATGCTTATCCTTAGCTACTGAAGAAAAACTAATAAACGAGACTATTAATAATATCAGAATCTTTTTCATTTTAATCATAAACCTAAATCAATTTTAGCATTAAACTATAAAGAGAATTCCATTCTTCATTTCTTAAATTAAATATAGAACCATTAAATCCATTTTGGTTCACATTATTTACAACAAGATTTACAAATTCATTTTCGTTCTGCTTCCAGCCAGAATTTTTAGATAGAAAAGATAATGCAATTTTATTATTCTTTACCACTTTAGAAAAAACTTCAAATCCGTTTTCTGTCTGATATTTATTTAATGATGATAAAGATGAATCAATTTTGTTATTGGCTGTTTGATTTTCACTAATCACCAAAAAGCTTGCACTCTTAACGGGGATCTGTGCGGCAAGTGTTAATCCAGCAGATAAATTATAAGTGGCATCCAAAGCTTGTAGATCAGCATCAGAGTCTTTGTCCGGAGCTGGAATAAAATTAGTCCTAATGTAATGAGCTAAAGAAAATTTCTGGATAGGCAACAGGTAATTGTAGGAAGCCATTGCACTTGGAGCTAATCCTTCTTGCAATGTTTGATAAATGTTTGAAAGTTTTGTCCCGTTTTTCCAATTATCTTTTGAAGTAAAATTTCTTGGAGCAGGATTTAACCCCGCCGATGCCGGTCCGCCACCCGCACCATTTTCGCCATGACAAGAAGCACAATTTGTTTTAAATAATTTTTCACCTTCAGCTAACAGCTCCGATGTTGAATTTTTTACATCCATAAGATTAATTGGTGGAACATTCATTGCATTTTTTACCGCAAGATCTGCAACAACCGTTGTATCCACTAAAACTGCAGGTACTTTTTGCCGAGAAATGTTTTCAAGATTTTTAACGTAGTAGATACCAATTGCTAAACCTACTATGAGAACGTAGATATACAACGCTCCGAATTTAGCACCGGGATTTTTAGTAGCCTGTTCTGTTTTATTTTTAATTCCTTTTAAAATGTCTTTCATACAAAACCTTATATCTCATTTTTTTAGAGATGAAAATCAATTCCTCTTTTTAATTTAGGATCACCTATAGGAATCAAGTTAGTCTTTTTAGCCAGCATATTAAATAATAACATTACAAGTCCAAGTCCGGCAATAGGAAACACTAAATCAATCCAGCTAAATACATAACCATTTTTCATTGATTGCATGTTAGGCATAATCAACCAAAACAAATCCAGCAGATGAGCAAATAATAACCATACCGCAATAAACTTTAATATCTTAGGATTCTTCTTTGATGGCTGTGTAAGCAGTGCAAAATATGGTACTGCAAAATGTACGATTATTAAAAGCAGCGAGAAGAATACCCAACCACCATTCCAGCGAGTTAAAAACCAAAATGTTTCTTCAGGAAGATCAGCATACCAGATTAATAAAAATTGAGAGAACGCTATGTATGCCCAAAAGTTTATGAATGCAAAAAGCAATGCACCTAAGCTAAAAAGATGATCATCTGTAATCCACGGACTAAAATATCCTTTTTCTTTTAAAAGAATTACTGCAATTGTAATCGCTGCCAACGCAGCTACAACCGTTCCCGCAAAGTAATAAACTCCAAAAATTGTTGAGAACCAATTAGGTGCAAGACTCATCATAAAATCTATTGCGGTAAATGTTAAACTCAATGCAAAAACCGGAATAAACACTGCAGCTAATCGTATATTCTTTTTTGTAAGTGTTTGATCTTTTGTTTCATCCTGCTTCCTGGAGTTTCTCGTCATCACCCAATAAAATAAAGACCACAAACCAATAAACGCAAATGTTCTAATTATAAAAAATGTTAGGTTTAAGTAAGGAGCTTTGCCTTGAAGAATTTTATCCGCCGCAACTGCTTCTTTGTGCGCCCACTGAAAAAGATCATGATTAAAAATAAATAATGGAATCACTAAAATGAGCAGCACAGGTAAAAGTCCGGCAAAGAATTCAGGAATTCTTCTAAACGGTGTACTCCAATCAGCACCTGCAATGTATTCTAAGGCTACTATAAACAAAGAACCAAGTCCAATACTAACAATCATCATATAGGTAACAAGATAATTAAATATCGCTCTCTCCTGATCAACATAAAATGCCAGAAGCGAAAGAGCAGTACCGACTATAAAAAGTATTAAACCTTTTTTAGATAAACCGGCAGGTAAATTTTTTTTCTGATATTGAAAATCAATTTGTGACATTGCTACCGGTCTCCTTCTTCATCTCGATTAAATCAGAATCACTTGCGTTCTTTGCCCGCTGCAGTACTCTTACATAATTAACGATTGCCCATCTTTCCTCACGAGTAATTTGAGAAGCATAAGAAGGCATTACATTTTGTCCGTTTGTAATTATGTGATAAATCATACCATCACTAAAATCTCTTGCCCGCTTAGAATGCAATGTTGGTGGATTTGGAAATTGTCCCCGAAGTCTGCCGTCACCATCTGCAAAATATCCGTGACAGGGTGAACAATAAGTAAAGAACTTTGCCTTGCCTAATTCAATATTCTCTTTAGTAGGCAAAAATGGATTAGATAAAACTTCGGCTGGATTTGTTTGTCCTTTGTAAGGATAAGGAATGAATCCCCTTGCAACTGTGCCTTCAACCGGCGTTCTCATTCCATGACCATCAGCAAAAAGTTCGCTTCCCTTTTGAGGTGTTAATTTATCCTGTTCCATCATCCAATTAAATGGAGTTATGTACAGCAGTTTGTTCAATGTAAAATACGTTCCGCCAGAAACAACAACTGCAACTGCAATTAAAAACATAATAAACTTAGGGTGGAAAATCGGATATGATTCTTCTTCTGGATAGTAAATCATTTCCACATTTAATGGATGAAGACTTTGAAGTAAATCTTTAACTGATTTTTCATCGAATTTTGCATCCTCAGCTTCTATTACTACACCAAACTTATCTGCCGAAACACTTTTCATATAATTTGTATCGTGCAAAGGATGTTTATTATCAGGCAATCTAAAAAACAAAGCTATCATTGCAATAACAGTTGATACAGTTGCAAGCAAAACGGTAACTTCAAATGTTACAGGAATGAAAGCAGGCAATGCAAAAAATGGTTTGCCGCCAATTACTATTCTATAATCAACAGACATTGTCCAGTACATAAAAAGCAAAGCTAAAGCAGCACCGCTTAATCCCATTACCAAAGTAACAAATCCCAGCTTTGAAGGTTTAATCTTCATTGCATTATCCATTCCGTGAATAGGATATGGAGTGTTCACATCAAATTGAGTGTAACCAGAATCTGAAACTTTTTTAGCGGCTGAGATAATTTCATCCGGAGTTTTAAATGTAGCCGCGATACCAAAAAGTTTTTTGTTGTTATTCATGATGTTCACCTCTGTGAATTGTAGGTTGTGCACCATCTGCAGCGGCTTTTATTTCCGAAATTGAAACTACCGGTAATGATTTTGTAAAAAGTATCACAAGTGTAAAGAATAAACCAAAGCTGCCCAATAGAATTCCCATATCGTAAATTGTTGGCTTGTAATATGCCCAACTTGATGGCAGAAAATCCCGACTGAGTGAAGTTATAATGATAACGAACCTTTCGAACCACATACCAACGTTGACAAGAAGTACAATCACCATCATTAAAGGTATTGTTCTTCTTATCTTTTTAAACCAGAAGAACTGTGGAAAGATTACGTTGCAGCTCACCATTATCCAATAAGCCCAGGCATAAGGACCAAAAGCTCTGTTTACGAAAACAAAAAGTTCAGCAGGTACACCACTGTACCACGCAATAAAAAATTCCATTGCATAAGCATAACCAACCATCATTCCTGTTAGCAATATTACTTTATTCATCTTTTCAAGATGGTCTAAAGTTATAATATGCTGAAGATCAAATATTTTTCTTACAAATACAAGAACCGTTACAACCATTGCAAATCCCGAAAAGATTGCACCAGCCACAAAGTAAGGTGGAAAGATTGTTG